>NZ_JBFUES010000372.1:0-6748 GCF_056403875.1 Bradyrhizobium sp. P2_E8 | reverse complement strand
CCATAAGAGACATGGTGGGACTCCCGTGGTCTGCACAACTTTGCGCAGATCACATCCTGAACCAGGTCCGCCCCCGGGCATAGACAGATTCCTCACATCACCTGGTGCACGTCGATCACCACGCGGTCCGCATGCCGCGCGGCTGACGCGACGAAGATGTGCTGCATCAGCCAGCGATAGTTTTCATGCCCGGTCTCGAATCTCGGCACGGTGCGGAAATAGATCAGTTTCGGGTCGACTGCCTCGCCGCGCTTGAGCTTCTGCAACAGCTCGACCGGGCCGAAGCGCATGCCCTTGTTCTCGACATAGACGACGGCGCCGTCGTCGGTCTCGAAGGCGTATTTCGCTTCAAGGTCGATCAGCTCGTTGGGGCGGATGGTCTGGAAGTCGGCGCCGAAGGGCAGAACCTTGCCGTTGACAGCGCCCTTAACCTCGCCGCCGACGATCGGGATGATGCGGCGCACGCCGATGCCGGTCTCGCCGGCGGTGACGACGTCGCCGATGCGCGCGGTGATGGTGAAGGCGTACTTCGTCTCTAACGTCGGCGTGGTCATCGCTTCACCTCGTCAATGCGCCATCATCCGCGTCGGCAGCCACGTCGCCAGCAGCGGGAAGGCGATCAGGATCACCAGCCGCACCAGATCCGTCGCGACGAACGGGATCACGCCCTTGAAGATGGTGGAGAAGGAGACGTCCTTCACCACGCTCTTGATGACAAAGACGTTCATGCCGACCGGCGGATGGATCAGGCCGAGTTCGACCGTCATCACGATGATGACGCCGAACCAGATCGGGTCGAATCCGAGATGCATGATGACGGGGAAGATGATCGGCACGGTCAGGATGATCATCGCCATGGCGTCCATCAGGCAGCCGAGCACGAGATACATCACCATGATCAGCGCCAGCACGCCGTAGGGGCCGAGGCCGAGGCCGGTGAGGAATTCAGTCACCTTCTGCGGGGTCTGCGTCACCGTGAGGAAATAGCCGAAGATCAGCGCGCCGATCAGCACGGTGAACACGGCGGCCGCGGTCCGCGTCGYCTGGAGCAGCGAGGCCAGAATCTTCTCGCGGTCGAGCCGGCCGGTCAGCACGCCGATGATGAAGGCACCGGTGGCGCCGACGCCGCCGGCTTCCGTCGGCGTGAAGCGCGGCAGGAAGGGCAGGCCGTAGAGGCCGCCGATGACGAAGACGAACAGCAGGACCGGCGCCCAGATCTCCTTCAGCCCGGCAAAGCGCTCGCGCCACGGCAGCACCTTGCCCTTGGGCAGGAAGTCCGGCCGGAAGTATCCGATCAGGGCGATCGTGATCATGTACATGGTCATCGCCAGCAGGCCCGGAATGATGCCGGCGATGAAGAGCTTTCCGATGTCCTGCTCGGTGATGATGCCGTAGACCGCCAGCACGGTGGAGGGCGGCAGCATCGCGCCGAGCGTGCCGCCGGCCGCGATCACGCCGGTAGCGAACGACTGCGGATAGCCGAAGCGGCGCATCTCGGGATAGGCGACGGCGGAGAAGGTCGCGGCGGTTGCGACCGAGGAGCCGCAGATCGCGGCAAAGCCGCCGCAGGCGCCGACGGTGGCGATGCCGAGCCCGCCGCGCAAATGCCCGACAAAGCCGTTGGCGGCGCGGAACAGCTCGCGGCTCATGCCGGAATTGCTGACGAAGGAGCCCATCAGCAGGAACATCGGAATGACGCCGAACGTGTAGTCGGTGACCGTGCGCATCGAGGTCTGGCCGACCAGCTTCAGCGCCGGCGTGGCGCCGACCAGATAGGAGAAGCCGGAGACGCCGACGAGGCCCATGGCCATGCCGACGGGCACGCGCAGCAGCATCAGCGCAAACAGGGAAACGAAGCCGATTACGGCGACGGCATCGGTGCTCATGATTACTCCGTCGCCTTCAGCTTGGGATCGTGCATTTCTTCGGGATGGAAGATCAGCCGGTAGGTGCGGATCGCGATCAGCAGCACGGCCGAGACGTCGCCGATCCAGGCGACCGCGAAGAACGGCCAGGTCGGCATGTGCATGTCGAAGGTCTGGACGTTGTCGTTGTAGGTGCCGCGCACCTTGTCGAACAAGGTCCAGGTCTGCACGGTGACGACGAACAGCAGCACCAGGGTCGCGAACACGTCGATCCAGCGCTGGTAGCGCGGCCCGACATTGCCCCAGACCAGGTCGACCGTGATGTGGGTGCCGCGATAGGAGGTCGCGGCGATGCCCCAGAAGATCAGGATGCCGAGCAGCATGCGGCCGATATCGAAACTGTCGGGGATCGAATAGTTCAGCGTGTTGCGCAGCAGCACCGACAGGAAGATGTCGAGCGCAACGAGGCCGACGAAGCCGGCCGCGATCCATTCGATCGTGTCGATAAAGCGATCCATCCAGGCGCGCTTCATGGGTGTGTCCTACGTGATCTCATTCTCGCTCTCGGCTCAGAAGGCGGTCGTTCGCCTCTCCCCGCTTGCCGGGAGAGGCCGGAATGCGCGCGCAAGCACGGATTCCGGGTGAGGGGGATTCTCCGCGAGTCCAGCTGTCACCAACTTTTGCGGAAGCGGCCCCTCACCCCGACCCTCTCCCCGTAAGAACGGAGGGGGAAGAAGAGAGCCGGCCGCGGCCGCAGCTTGGCGTCACTCCGCCAGCGCGTTGTACTTCTTCAGCGAGGCCTTCAGGTCCGCGAGTGCTGTGTCCGGATCGGCGCCGGCTTTTTTCGCGCCCTCGGACCAGGTCTTGACCAGCGGCTCGGCGGCCTTCTTCCAGGCGGCGGCCTGCTCGGGGGTCAGCTTGTAGACTTCATGATTGGATTCCGCCTTGACCTTGTCGATGCCGGCATCCTCGAACTTGCCCCAGTGCTCGCCGACCACGCCCGCCATCTCGACCGAGCAGTTCTTGTCGATCGCGGCCTTCTGCTTGTCGGACATGGCGTTGTACTTGTCCTTGTTGATCACGAAGACGAAGGTCGTGGTGTAGAGCGGCGCCTCCATGTCGTACTTGGTCACCTTGTCTATGCCGAACAGCACCAGTGAGCCCCAGGGGAAGGTGACGCCGTCGGCGACGCCGCGCTCGATGATGTCACGCACTTCGGGCGCGGAGGACTGCACATTGGTGCCGCCGAGCGAGGTGACGAAGTTCGCCATGGTGGCGTGCGCCGGGCGAATCTTCAGACCCTTCACGTCCTCCGGCGTCACGATCTTCTTGGTGCGGGAGTGGAAGGACGAGGGTGAGTGGACGAAGGCGAGGCAGTATTTGACGTCCTTCATCTCCTTCTCGGCATATTTGCGATACCAGGCGTCCAGCCCCATCGAGCCGCCCTTGGCATCCGAGATCAGGAACGGCAATTCGCCGGCGCCGACGATCGCGAAGCGGCCGGGTTGGTAGCCTGGATTGACATAGGTGACGTCGGCGATGCCGTCGCGCGCCATGTCGTAATGATCGAACGCCTTGCCGAGCTGCTGGGCCGGAAACACCTTGCCCTTGATGGTGCCGCCGGAATCCTTCTCGACCGCGGCCGCCCAGTCTTCCAGCGATTTCTGGAGGGGATGCGAAGCGGGCACCCAGTGCGAGATCTTCAAATCGAAGGTCTTGTCCTGCGCCAACGCGGGCGTCACGCTTGCTGCGAGCAACAAAGCCAGACAGGCTTTCCTCATCACACGTCTCTCCCTGTTTTCGACGGCGGGCTTCGATGGCCCGGTCTCGTTATTTAACATGTTATCTAATTTGCCGGCGCGTTCAAGTCGGAACTGGCGTGGCGTGCCGCCGCGTCATCTACGTCAGCCATGTTGCATGGATCTGTCGCTGCTCCGGCGCACTCCCCTTTGCCCAACGATTATATGATATAATTATCTTGCGCGGACCGACGCGACAAGCGAGCGGCGGCGAAAACCTACAGGATCGGGAGGAGCAAGTATTGCGGACAAAAGTCGCAATCATCGGGGCCGGGCCGGCCGGATTGTTGCTTGGGCAACTGCTGCACCATTACGGCATCGACAACGTCATCCTGGAGCGGCAGAGCCCGGACTACGTGCTCGGCCGCATCCGCGCCGGTCTCCTGGAGGAGGGAACTGTCGCGCTGCTCGACCAGGTCGGCGCCGGTGCGCGGGCGCATGCCGAAGGCCTGGTGCATGAGGGCATCGAGCTCGCCTTTTCCGGCCGCCGTCATCGCATCGACATGAAGGCGGCGACCGGCAAGACGGTCATGATCTACGGCCAGACCGAGGTCACGCTCGACCTGATGAACGCGCGCAAGGCGGCCGGCCTCACTACGGTCTACGAGGCCAGGGACGTGCAGCCGCACGACTTCGATGGCAGTCGCCCGCGCGTGACCTGGGTCAAGGACGGCGTCACCCACACGCTGGATTGCGATTTCATCGCCGGTTGCGATGGTTTCCACGGCGTCAGCCGCGCCAGCGTCCCGGCCTCGGCGATCGAGGAGTTCGAGCGGGTCTATCCGTTCGGCTGGCTCGGCATCCTCTCCGAGACGCCGCCGGTCAGCCACGAGCTGATCTACTCCAACCACGCCCGCGGCTTTGCGCTCTGCACCATGCGCTCGATGAAGCGCAGCCGCCACTACGTGCAGTGCTCGCTGGACGACCACGTCGACCAATGGCCGGACGACCGCTTCTGGGACGAATTGAAGCGCCGGCTCGACCAGGAGGCGGCTGACCGCCTCGTCACCGGTCCCTCGATCGAGAAGAGCATCGCTCCGTTGCGCAGCTTCGTCGCGGAGCCGATGCGCTTCGGCAGGATGTTCCTGTGCGGCGATGCCGCCCACATCGTGCCGCCGACCGGGGCCAAGGGATTGAACCTGGCGGCCAGCGACGCACATTATCTGTCGAGCGCGCTGCGCGAATTCTACGACGAGAAGTCCAGCGCCGGCATCGACGCCTATTCCGCCAAGGCGCTCGCGCGCGTCTGGAAAGCCGTGCGCTTCTCCTGGTGGATGACCTCGATGCTGCACAAATTCCCCGACACCGGTAGCATCGGTGCCCGGATCCAGCTCGCCGAGCTCGACTACGTCACGCACTCGCAGGCCGCGATGACCTCGCTGTCGGAGAATTATGTGGGGCTGCCGTTTTAGAGGCACGCTGTTGCCACATCGTCATTGCGAGCGTAGCGAAGCAATCCAGAGTCCTTCCGAGGAGGCAGTCTGGATTGCTTCGTCGCAAGAGCTCCTCGCAATGACAGAGGAGGCCATTTCAAACACCCGCGCAAATTCCGTTTAAAACTTTGTAGGCGGTGAAACCGTCATCGACATCGCGTTCAATGGCGCCAACCAGCAACGCGAGACAGCCATGACCGCCACCGACATTCCCGCCGGCTTCGAGCCGCATTTCCGCAAAGCCCCGCTCACCGATCCCTGGGAGCCGCTCTATTCGAAGAAAACCGACAAGGCCGTGATCATCGGCCTGCGCCTGGCCAGGCCGCACACCAACGCGCGCGGGTTGATCCATGGCGGGCTCATCGCGGCGCTCGCCGATGCCGCCATGGGTTACAGCTGCGCACAGGCGACCGGCTGGACGACGTCCTTCGTGACGATCTCGTTGTCGGTCGACTTCGTCGGCGCCGCCGAGATCGGCCAATGGCTCGCGGTCGAGGGCGAGGCGATCAAGACCGGCAGCACGATCTGTTTCGCGCAGTGCCTGGTCAAGGCCGACGACACCGTGATCGCGCGCGCCAGCGGGACGTTTCGTGTGGTGCCGAAGAAGGGGTGATGTCTCGTGCCCCGGACGCAGCGCAGCGCGTCTTCAGCGGTGCGCTGCAGAGCCGGGGCCCATCCATCCGCAAATGACTCTCTGGCTTCTGGGTCCCGGCTCTGCGCCGCTTCGCGGCGCGTCCGGGACACGAGCGCTCACCCGAACCGCCACTCCGCCGTCTCCACCACGAGATCGATGAAGGCGCGCACCTTGGCCGAGAGCAGGCGCGAGGTCGGATAGACGACATGGATCGGTAGTGCCGGCTGCTCGTATTTCGCCAGCACGATTTTCAGCCATCCGCGCTTCAGCCCCTCGGCGGCCTGATACGCCAGCACCCGCGTCATGCCACCGCCGGCCTCGGCATATTGCAGCGCTGCGTCCGCGCTGTTGCTGATGAAACGGGGCGACGGCGTCACCTCGATGTCGCGGCCGTCATGCGGGAAACGCCATTCGGTCGCCGGGCCGAACTGGATGGTCTGGTGCGAGGCGAGCGCTTCCGGCGTCTTCGGCTCGCCATGGCGCTTCAGATAGCTCGGTGCGGCCACCACGATCCGCCGCATCTCGCCGACTTGGCGGGCCACCAGCGTGGAATCGGCGAGATGGCCGATCCGCACCGCCACGTCGACGGCGTCTTCCACGAGATTGACGAGATTGTCGGACAGCCGCAATTCGCCGGCAACCTCGGGATAGCGCTTGAGATAGGCCGTCATGACCGGCCCGACATGCAGCCGGCCGAAGCCGACCGGCGCCGACACCACCAGCCGCCCGCTCGGCCGGTTGCGCTCTTCCCGCGCCGAGCCGTCAGCCTCCTCGACGTCGGCGAGGATGCGCCGGGCGCGTTCCAGGTAGCGCGTGCCGACGTCGGTCAGGGTCACCTGCCGCGTGGTTCGCTGCAACAGCCGGGCGCCGAGATGCTCTTCCAGCGCCGCGATCAGCCGCGTCACCGCCGAGGGCGACAGGCGCAGCTTGCGCGCCGCCGGCGCAAAGCCGCGCAGGTCGGCGACGGTGACGAAGACGTGCATGGCGTCCAGGCGGTCCATGGACATTATTGCATAA
>NZ_JBFUES010000371.1:0-6753 GCF_056403875.1 Bradyrhizobium sp. P2_E8 | reverse complement strand
GGATTGCTTCGCTACGCTCGCAATGACGGTGGAGGCACCAGTCAGGTCTTCGCTAATTCCAGAAAGTGCCGCCCCGCGCGGTCTTCGGTCTCGACGATCCAGGCATCCGAATCGAAGCGGATTTCCCTGGTCAGCCGTTCCTCGACGGCGGGCTCCGGCAGCGGCTGCGGCGCAACCGGCACGAAGAAGCGGTCGACCGGCCGGCCGTCGTCATAGACGGTCTGCGGCGCCGGCACGTAGAGCATCGCATTGCCGTCGAGCAGCGACACCTTCACGAACACCGCGCCCGCCTCCTCGGCGCCGCGACGGCGCACTGCGCCGAACACGCCCTCGGTCTGGCACCGGCGCAAATAGGCCGCGACCCATATGTTGGATTTCAAACGCATGAGTCGGACGATAGGCCAGTGCCGGGATCAGCACCAGCCTCCGCAAGCGTGACGATTACTCGACGGGATGGCCGATCGCGGCCGCGAGCTCGCGCAGCAGCCGATCGGACACCTGGCCGGTGACCTGCATCTTGTGCTCGCGCTCGAACTTCTGGATCGCGGACTGGGTCTCGCCGCTCATCGCGCCCGTGACCTTCAAATTGCCGTAGCCGTATTCGGACAGCGCGCGCTGCACGCCGGCGATACGCCGCACCGCCGGGCTCTGCTGCGCCGGGATCGGCGCCGGCGGACGCGCGACGGCAGCGGAGGGCGATGTCGTGGCCTTGACCAGGTTGGTCATGGGATCGCCTGAGCGCGGCGTCGATGCGGTGGCCTCGACGGGCTTCTCGGGCGCCTTCTCGGCCGCTCTCTCGGCAGGCTTGGGATCGACGCGGAACTCGGTCGCCTTCGGCTCGAGCGGCGACGTATCGGCACCGACGGGGCGCGCGCGCGGCAAGGGATTGGCCTGCGGAACGGACGACGGCATCGGAAGATTGATCACGGTGCCGAACATCGGCGCCGGATGCCGGCCGGTCTGGAGAAACAGCGCATTGGCAACGATCGCGCTGATGGCGGCAACGGCGACGAGGCCGGCCAGCGTGTCCTTGGGGCTGTGCAGCAGCACGCGCATCACGAGGTTGCGCTCGGTCTCGATGTCGACAGCCGCGGCCTTGGCGCCACGGCGGCGCGGAGCAGCTTCGCCCTTTGCAGACTTCTTAGGCACTTTTCTTCACCGGAGCAGGTTGGTCCTGAAGTTGGTCGTGATGTTGGTCGTGAAGTTCCTGGCGCGGGACCGGCGTCAAGGTTGCGATCTTGCTCTCGGCCGCCTTGCCATCGAAGGGCTTGGCTTGCGGCGGCGTGTAAACCAGCGGCAGCTTGACGGTGACGGCGGTGCCCTCCCCTAACCTGCTTTGTACCGTCAAATCGCCGAGATGCAACGCCACAAGACTTTTCACGATCGAAAGTCCGAGTCCGGTGCCTTCGTGACGGCGCTGATAGGTCTTGCCGGCCTGGAAGAACGGGGCGCCGATACGCTTGAGGTCGTCGGCCGCGATGCCGACGCCGGTGTCGCTGATGCGCAGCGTGAGCTGCGACCCCGACACCGCGGCTGATACGGAGACCTGGCCGCCGCGCTCGGTGAACTTGATGGCGTTGGCGACGAGGTTAAGCACGATCTGCTTGAAGGCGCGCGGATCGCCGGTCATGACGGGCAGGTCCTGCGGCGCGTCGGTGACAAGGTCGATGCCATTCTCCCGCGCCTTCAGCGCCAGCAGATTGCAGCAATGCATGAGCGAGGCGCGCGGCGCGAACGGCTCCGACGCAATCTCGAAATTGCCCGATTCCATCTTGGACATGTCGAGGATGCCGTTGACGACAGACAGCAAATGCTGGCCGGAATCGTTGATCAGCTGGGCATATTCCCTGCGCTGGGCCGCACCCAGCATCAGGGTCTGCTCCTGCGCGATCATGTCGGAGAAGCCGATGATGGCGTTGAGCGGCGTGCGCAGCTCGTGGCTCATGGTGGCGAGGAAGCGCGTCTTGGCGGCGTCGGCCGCTTCCGCGGCGCTGCGGGCCTGATCGAGCGCCTGCTCGGAGAGCTTGCGATCGGTGACGTCGCGCATCACGGCGACGACTTCCGTCTCGCGTGCGGCATCGCGGTCACTATGCTGGCGGCCGGGATCCTGGTCGAGCGGCCGGCAGCGCATCTCGACCCAGATGAAGTCGACCTGAAAATTGGCTTGGCCGTGCTCCGAGCCGGTCGGCTCCCGCCGCAGCCGGAACTCGACGCTGCGCACGTCGCCGCGCGCGGCATCCGACAAAGCGGTGAGATAGGCCGGGCGATCGGCGACATGGACGCGATCGAACAGGCCGTGGCCGTGCAGCTGCGCAACGGGCATGCCGAGCATGGCCTCGGCGGCCGGCGAGATGAACTGCACCGCGCCGTTGCGCCGATGCCGCGAGATGACGTCGCTCATGTTGCGTGCGAGCAGGCGATAACGCTCCTCTTCGCGCGACAGCAGCGCAACGCTGGTGCGCGCCAGCGACTCCGCGCCGAAAGCGAGGGCCGCAGCATAGAGGGTGGCCGAGGCGACGCCGAACGCCATCAGCAGGCTACGCTGCGCGGGACTCGGCTCATCCAGCGGCAGCCAGCCGAGCTGGCCGACGAGGATCAGTATCCCCGCGCAGGAGAGCGCGAGCAGCGAGGCGAAGGCCGCAACGCGGCGCGAGGCCGACAGCGCAGCCTCGAGCGGAACGACGATCAGCCACACCGCAGCGAATGATCCAATGCCGCCGGTCGTGATGGCAACCGCCATGATCAGGCCGGCGAGTGCGAGCGAGGACAGCACATGCGCGCCTTCGTAGCGGCCGGTGCGCGACAGGAACCAGGACAACATGATCGGCGCGATCAGCCAGGCAAAGGCGGCGACCTCGACCGCGCTCGGCGCGCCACGCATGGCGAGATAAACAGGGAATGCGGCAAACGCGGCCAGGCTGCCGAGCAGACGCGGCGCCATGAAGGCACGATGGCGCGCTCGCGTCAGCGCGTCGTAACGCGCGGAGGGATGCAGCAGCGCATCGAGACAATCGCGGATGATACTCAAAACTGTCACGGGTCTCGCGCTTCGGCTCATTCGTCGGAGAGACGCGCCGGAACGCCTCCTTGTCGTTGAGCCACCGTGTCAGAGCGACCTTAAACGAGTGCTAAGGCGGCACGGCCCGGTGCCGGACACCGTGTCATCGCGGAGCTTTTTAGACGATTTGGCGACGTCTTCGGCGAGGATGGTGAACACAGGGTTTCACCCCGGCCCGCATGGTTTCGAATTGGTGGATACGAAAGACGGCAAGGCCACGGGGGCTCGGCATCAATGGAAAATTTACGAGGCCGCCATTTTCGAAGTTTTTTGCGTAAATTTTCCGCGAATTAAGCTCAAGGCAATCACTTGCGATTTATCGAGAGTTGCTAGGTCCGACGCGCTCTGCGGAAATCGCCGCGGCGGGATCTAACGTACAGGTCGATAAGATGCGCTTTCTGCTCCGCATCACATTCTGGCTCGGGCTGGTGCTGGTGCTCCTGCCGCGGGACAAGACGCCCGAATCGGAGAAGCTGCCGCAGATCGGCGCCGCCGACGCGGTGCAGGCTGCGACCGCGGCCGTCTCCGACATGACCCAGTTCTGCAAGCGCCAGCCCACAGCCTGCGAGGTCGGCGGACAGGCCGCAACCATCATCGGCCAGCGCGCCCAGGACGGCGCGAAGAAGATCTATCAGATCATCAACGACAAGAAAGAGCACATCACCAACGAAAAGAACGACAAGAGCGACAAGAAGGCGCCCGACCACACCGGCTCGATCGCGCTGGCCGGCGAAGGCGACACTGCTGCGAGCGAGGCGCCGCGCGACACCCTGACCCAGGACGACCTCGCGCTGGAATGGCGCGGACCGGGGCCGGCGAATTAGCCCCCAAACCCTATCGATTTCGCAGCTTCGCGTCCCTATATTGGCCTGAACGGGAACTGTAGGCCAGCATGACGACGATCGACGAAATCAGGGACAATTTCGAGATTCTGGACGAGTGGGACGACCGCTACCGGTACGTCATCGAGCTCGGCCGCACCCTGGAACCGCTGCCCGAGGCTGAGCATTCCGCCGCCAACAAGGTGAATGGCTGCGTCAGCCAGGTCTGGCTCCAGAAGCTGGTCGAGCGCGATGGCGGCGCGCCGATCCTCAGATATCGCGGCGACAGCGACGCTCATATCGTGCGCGGCCTGGTCGCGATCGTGCTCGCGCTCTATTCGGGCCGCAGGCCGCAGGAAATCCTCGCGACCGACGCGATCGCGGTGTTCGACGAGTTCGGCTTTCGCGATCACCTGACGCCGCAGCGCTCCAACGGCCTGCGCTCGATGGTCGAACGCATCAAGACCGACGCGAAAGAGGCGCTGGCGGAAGCCACCTGAAGACCCTCATGGTGAGGAGCGCGAAGCGCGTCTCGAACCATGCAGGCCCCGCTCTTGCCCGCGGCCATCTTTCGAGATGACCGCTTTGCGGGCTCCTCATCAGGATGAGAGTGGAGTAAGCTGTAGGCTAAAGCAGCTCTACTTCCGCTTCCGCTGCTGCTGTCCCAAACCCATCTGCTTTGCCAATTGCGAGCGCGCCACCGCGTAGTTCGGCGCGACCATGGGATAGTCGGCCGGCAGGCCCCATTTCTCGCGATATTGCTCCGGCGTCATGTTGTACTGGGTGCGCAGATGGCGCTTCAGCGACTTGAAGCGCTTGCCGTCTTCCAGACAGACCAGATAGTCCGGCGCGATCGACTTCTTCAGCGACACCGCCGGCTTGGCCGGCTCGAGCGGCGCCGTCTCGACGCGGCCCGACGAGACCCGCACCAGCGCGCCGTGCACCTGGCTGATCAGGTTCGGGATCTCGGCGGCCGGCGTCGGATTGTTGCTGAGATAGGCCGAGACGATGCTGGCCGTCAGCTCAATGAAATTCTTAGCCCCGGCATCCGACATGGGCCCGACCTTTCTCCACCTTGCGTCTCACGAGATTGACGACGCCGAAGTATTCCGTGTCAACAATACGTTCGGCCAAAATGCGACGACTGACAAAATGACAAGAACGGTGGCGCTTTACTTGGCCGCGGAMGTCCTCAGGACCGCTGGTCGAGATGCGCGCGCAACTCGTCGATCGAGGCAAAGCGCATCATGCCTTCCGGCATCTGCGCCTCGATCGAGCCGTCGGAATAGAGCGAATAGGCCATGCCGTCGACGATGCCGGATTTGAGCACGGTCACGGGCGCCTGCTCAACCGCCGGCGGCGCCTCCGGCTCGGGTGCAGGCAGCGGCGGGGCCGCCTCGACAAAGGTCGAGGGCGAGCGCGGCGGCGGCCGGCGCGAGGCGGCCGGCGGCTCCGGCGGGCGCATACGGTCCGGCCTCGGCCAGGCGTCGTCGAAGCTTGCAGGCGGCGCGTCCGGGGCGGCAGGCGCCGCGGGCTCGGCAAGCGGCGGCGGTGAGCCCTCGGTGGCCTTGGCCTCCGCGCGCTCGCGCTCCTTTCGCGAGGTCGAGGCGAACAGCAGGTTGCGCCGGCGCGGCGTTTCCGGAGCCGCGGGCGGCGCCGCAGGTTCCGGCTCGGGCGGGGGCTCGACGCGCGGACGCGCGGGTGCTTCGCCCAGCCATGGCGGCGGCGCGGCCGATGATGGCGGGGCCGGCGGCTCGGCGCGCATCGCCGGAGCAGGCTCGGGCGCACCGGGCAGCGCGAGACCCGGCAGCACGGGCCTGACCCGCACCTCGGACGCTGCGGCTGATCCGGCCAGCCGGCGGGCGATGCCCTTCAGTTCCAGCAGCACCGCATGGAGGCCCGCCAGTAACAATCCGGAGCAGACGCCGATCGTGCCCGAGATTATGAGGGTACTGCCGAGGCTGAACTCCCTGACGGTGAAGCCAAACAGGATCCCAAGGAGRCCCGCCAGGACGGCGACAATCCCCGCGATCAACAATGCCAACGTCATCGAACTCACCCCCGGCCGTGCATCCGCACGCGACACTCGCGCCACGATACCGTCATCCTGTGTTCGTCGCCAACGGCGAATTGTGATCAGCGTTCCTAAAGAGAAGGAAATCAGGGACTTATTCACATTCCCTTCAGCTACGGATCGCTACTCCTAGAGTGCTCTTGAGTTTCTGGATTTGCTGCGTCGCATCAGGAATTTAGCCATAATGCCCAATTACTTGGTAATGGAACTGCGCTATACGGAGTCCGGGGAGCAGGCCCGCGCGCGCCAGCAGGGCCAAGAGGGGATTCCGGGTCACCAATAGCCATGACATCCATCACGACTTCGGCGATCGACACGCCTCTGCGGCGCTCGGTCGAACGGACTTGCGACGATCTCGCCATGCTGGTGCTGGCCGCGGTCGCCGTCATTGCAGGCTTGACCTTCCGCGACTACGGGCTCGGCTGGGACGACTACACCCACGCTGAATATGCCGACCTGCTGCTGCGCATGTTCGGTTCCGGCTTCAAGGACACCGCGGCGCTCTCCTTCGCCAACCTCTATATGTATGGCGGCGGCTTCGACATGGTCGCGGCTCTCCTGCACAAGGTCATTCCGCTCGAGCTGTTCGAGACGCGACGCCTGCTCGGCGCCGTCGTCGGCGTGATCGGGCTTGCGGTGACGTGGCGGCTCGGCCGCCGCATCGGCGGGCCCCTGGCCGGTCTTGCCTCGCTCCTGCTGCTCGCGCTCTGCCCGATCTTCTACGGCCACATGTTCATGAACCCGAAGGATGCGCCCTTCGCGGTGGCCATGATCATCCTGATGCTGGGCCTGGTCCGGCT
>NZ_JBFUES010000370.1:0-6762 GCF_056403875.1 Bradyrhizobium sp. P2_E8 | reverse complement strand
ACTCTGCACCGCTCTAATCAAAGAAACGAAAATCAAAGGCAGAGCATTTTTCGTGTAGCCGTTACTGAACGCTAACAACGTCGGCTTTGGGTCAAAAGCAGCGGTGGACGCCAAGTTGGATCGGCGTCCGATTTGCCCCTGAGAGCCGACATGACACGCGCTCAATCAACCTTCGGCTAAGGGCCACAAGCGGAACTGCTCAGCTATCGGTCCCCCTGTCGATCAACACAATTTACCGAACCTTAGACGCTTTCCATGCACAACCATTAGCTGTTGGTGCGTCGGATAGCTTCAACGGCTTTGATATGTCCATTAGTGGTTGGGAGACGATGGCTCTACAGCGCCTGAGGTGGCTGGCAGCGCTCTGGATTTTGGGGAGCGTCCTAACAGGTTGCGGCTCCCTGAGCGAGACCATCAGATACCGCTTAACAATCAACGTAGAAGTTGATGGAAAGGTCGTCAGTGGTTCTGGCGTCATTCAAGTCAAGCAGTCCGACACGAGAGGCCTCTTTGGCTCCATAGGAGGCTTCGGCAACGAGGTTAGCGGCGATGCTGTTGTGGTCGATCTCGGCACTCAYGGTGCGCTTTTCGCGCTTCTGCGTGGGCCGAAAGCTGGCTACGGAGATTTGGGTGGTCCTGCATGGATGTTGTTTGATGCCTTTGCCGATTTGCTCAAGAGCGAGACCGATCCCCTTCCGCGAGTGCGACTATTGAGAGAGCAGCACCCACGTCGGGTGTTGAGGTTCGATCAAATTCCGATGTTGGTCAAATTTCGCGATCTCAACGATCCAAAGTCAGTTGAACAAATCGATCCCAGAAATCTAGGCGCAGCATTCGCCTCTGGGGTTGTGCTTCGCGACGCACTCATTGAGGTGACGGAGGACCCATTGACTACGGGTATTGAAGTTAAGCTGCCGTGGCTTAAGACCATGAAAGCTCACCTCGACGGAGACCAGTATCATTCGCGAAACACGCTTGCTAACGAACTGAGTGCGCGCGATTTCTATCGAAGCAACCCTTGAGACAATCGGGCGTGATGCAATCCCAACTTCTGTCCGCTTTGGGTCAAAAGCAGCGGTGGACGCCAAGTTGGATCGGCGTCCGGTTTGCCCCTGACAGCCGACATGACACACGCTCAATCAACCTTCGGCTAAGGGCCAGTAGCGGCCGTCCGGTCAAGGATGCAACGCGCTGGTCACGAATGGGCGCGTCACGTCGGCCAATCGTCTTCCCAAGTAGTGCGCAGTAGCCAGATCAGAGTGCGGCAACTCCCCATCGACAATTTGGGTCGCCAATCCGATCTGGCTTCCCAGGCGGTTGCGGCCGCGCTGATCGTTACCACCCGGGATGTTAAGGCTGCACCACAGCATGCCATGTTGAGCGGCCAGCACGGTGAAATAGGTCAGGGTGTGGCCCTGATCGCCGTTCGCGCACGAGCCTGTCGTGAAGCCTGCGGCGACCTTGCGCGCCCAGCGCTGCTCACTCCATCTTTCACTGGTCGCATCAGCAAATGCCTTGAACTGAGCCGCCGGCCCACCCATCAACGTTGGGCTGCCAAAAGCGACTGCATCCGCAGCATCAACGGTGTTCATGGTGCATTCATTCTGAAAGCGCCCTGCGACAATGTCGTCGCCGACAATCCGGCACAATGTCGCATTTGCGACTTCTGCAGCTCCTGCTTGGATCGCTTCCGCTAACCTTGCGGTGGTCCCCGTTGCAGAAAAGTAGACGATGGCGAGCCTGATCAAGTGCTGCTCCTGCCCCTGTTCCAGCTCAGTTTAGCCGGAAGGGCAAGGTTGGCTCAATGCCCCTTCTCATCGCTTAAGCATGAGCGCCGACTTCCGCTTCGGGTCAAAAGCAGCGGTGGACGCCAAGTTGGATCGGCGTCCGGTTTGCCCCTGACAGCCGACATGACACGCGCTCAATCGACCTTCGGCTAAGGGCCAATAACAGACATCGCTGGCGCAAATTCCAAGGCGCAAACTTCCTTCGTTAATTGGTCAATTGCACTTACTCAACTAGAGCGCGCATGTTGCTGAATTTTCCCGACTGTTGCGGCCTAGGCACATCGCATGCTGGTCGGCTCAGCTAGGTTCGAGCTGGGAMGCCGGACATTCGAAAAAGAACCGGCATCGTTCGGGTGAAACGTGGATGGAGCGAAAATAATGAGGAAGATTTTGTTAAGTGGCGTGGCCTTGCTGGCAGTGAGCATGGCGGCGCCCGCGTCAGCGGCTGATCTGGCTGCTAAACCTTACGTCAAGGCCCCGCCCCCGGTGGTCGCGCCGATCTATGATTGGACCGGTTTCTACATCGGCGCCAACGGAGGTTGGGGGCAAAGCCACGGTTGTGTGGATTTCGTGACGCCCGCAGGGACAGTCGCAGGTGGTTGCGCCGATCGCTCCGGGGGCTTCGCGGGCGGACAGATCGGGTACCGCTGGCAAACCAATCAATTTGTGCTCGGCCTGGAAGCGCAGGGAGATTGGGCCGAAATCAAGAACACGCGCGTCAGTCTGATCGATCCATTGATTTCGACCACAGGCAAGATTGACGCCATCGGGCTCTTCACGGCGCAACTCGGTTGGGCGTGGAACGCCTCGCTGTTCTACGTGAAGGGCGGCGCCGCCGTGACGCGCAATCGATTCGATATATTCAACAACATCACCGGGGTCGGCCTGGCATCGGCAGGCCACACACGCTGGGGCGGCGCCCTTGGCGTTGGCTGGGAGTACGGCTTCACGCCCAACTGGTCGTTCGGTATCGAATACGACCATCTCTGGATGGGGCGTGATAATGCCGGCTTCGCAGGCGTGGTTACTCCCGGAGGGTTCATCCTCACCGGCAGCGGCGTGAGCCAAGATGTGGACATGGTCGCGCTTCGGTTGAACTACCGCTTCGGTGGATACGGCGCACCGGTCGCAGCCAGATACTGATCGCACCCATCTGCGCAAACCAAAGCCCCGGCTCGCCGGGGCTTTTTTGCGGACTATGAATTGCTAGCGTCTGAGGTGGGTCAAAATGCGAAGGACTCAACGTAAGCAAGTCGGGTCTGCTATGCCCCGTTGAACGGACCTCAATGAGGCGTGTCGCCGTTTCGCTGATGGGCCATTAAGCGACATCGCACCTTTATCGGCGCGCTCTCCAATCAATCCGCCACCAGCAAGTGACTTCGCCGGGCCAGTGGAATTACTTTTTCGCGCCGGTACCTGTGCCGGTAGTTGTAGCTGCACCGGTTGTTGTACCTGCACCGGTTGTTGTACCTGTCCCGGTAGCTGTACCTGTGCGGCGCTCCTGACGCCGCTCTGTGCGCGCAGTGCGTCTCTCCTGACGCCGCTCTGTGCGCGCTGTGCGCCTCTCCTGACGCCGCTCGTGCCGTGCTGAACGCCGCTCCTGACGCCGTTCCATGCCAGCGGTCGGAGCCGCAGCGGTCGGCGGCGCAGCAGTCGGAGCCGCAGCAGTCTGAGCCTCAGCATCGGATAYTGTCAGTACCGTAGGGGCCGCCGCGAGGCCGAACGCAGCCGCCAATCCCATCAGTGAAAGGGCGTTTCGGCGAGAGATCATTTCCGACTTGATGATTGCACTCATGTAAATCTCCCTGACTAGATGCTGTCAATGCGACCAAAACGCGAGTGCCTACATTGATCCACATCAACAGACGGGGGCCGGATGGAAGAATAGCCTCACAAGTTGATCAGCGTGAAGAAGGGACATCAATCATGTCGCGCCGGATTATTCTCTCGCTTGCTGCATCCGCTATAATCGGCATCGGGTGCATGGCGACTATCTCAACTGACGCCTTCGCGTATCGCGCCGGCGTTGGTCGCGCGGGCGTCTATCGCGGTGGCGTCCACCGCGGAGCCGTTTATCGAGGAGGTGTCTATCGTGGAGCAGCCGTACGCCGTGGAGTGGCAGTAGGTGTCGGCGCTGCTGCCGTCGGAGCTTATGGAGCCTACGGAGCTTATGGCGCGCGACGCTGCGGATACTACCCCTACGGACCTTGCTACTAAAACTTGCGCGGTACCCAGTCTCCTTAAGGGGACCCGGCTGCTGCCTCGCCGGTGTTGCGCGCCGTTCGCGCTTTGCAAGGTGTAAGGGCGACAGCCACGGAAATTCGTGCCCAGCGAAAAAGCGGCCCCGGGCGATGCCGGCGCCGAGGTTTGCCGGAGATCAGTGGTTATTGGTCCCATGAGGCGCGCCGGTGTGCTCGCGGGCCGTCACCGCGCCGACAGATGCGGAAGAGAGAGCCCGGGATCCTGGACGCAGGAGGCAATCGTGACCGAGCCCGATCGCAATGGAATTACCGCACGGTTGTGGAAGCTCCCTSGGCAGTTGCTGCTGGCGCTGATCAATGCAACGGCGATCCTGGTGATCGTCGCCGCGATTCTTGCGCTCGTCGCGATTGCCCGCGTCGACCATTTTGCCGAAAACGTCGTCGCAACGATGACCGAGGCAGTACTGTCGAAAGTCGATCTGCCGGCGAAAGAAGTGTTGGCGAATCTCCGAAAACTGACGGCGGAAGTCCGCGCGCTTCGCGATGCTGTCGGGGGGTTCAAGACAGCAGAAAATCCAGCCCGTCAAATAGAGATCGCGCAACTGAAGGAGAAGCTGACTGTTTTGAATATCAGCGTCGAGCGGCTTAGAAGCACGAGATCGATCCTCACCGACGWAGCGATTGCGCAATTGGGTCGGACGGCTACCGACGCACTGACGAAGCTGAGAGACTGCTCCTCCAGCGTTGGCCAATTGGAGCCTCACCGCACCCCGACAAGTAAGACGGTCGAAGCCTGGGGGGSCGTCGGCCCTCGGGGAACCGGCCCTGAAAATTGACGCAAGGCCACTATGGGGTCAACGGCGGGAGTCGAAAGCTACGTCGCCGATTTCCGGTCTGCCCCTTGCAGCGGACATATGCAGCTTTCCGAACCTCTTCGCCTTCGGGCCAATGGGCGACATAGCCTCTTAATGATTGCGTAAAGCCTAAGCCGTCACAAGCGTTTCCGTTGCTACGGGACATCCGATGTCGCTATTCCCCTTCAAGGAAGTGTCCCAGGGCCTTTAACGGGCGCAACCTATCAGAAATGATCTTCAGGATGGCCAGCATCGGGACGGCCAGGATCGCCCCAAGCGCGCCCCACATCCAGAACCAGAACACCAGCGACAAGATGATCAACACCGGGTTCAGGGTGAAGCGCCGCGCAAGCAACATGGGCGTCAGTGTTTCGCCCTCCACCAGGTGAATTCCAAGGTAAATGGCCGGTGGCAGCAAGGCCCACCATAAGCTTTCGAAGCTCAGCAATCCGACCAACACGAAGATGCAGACCCCGAATAGCGGCCCTATAATTGGAATGTAGTTGAGCAGGAAGGCTGTGGTGCCCCACAACAAGGGATCTCCCAGGCCGCAAAGATACATCGCGGCCGCCGTCGCGGCGCCCACCGCGGCATTCATGGCCGTGATCGTCACCAGATAGCCCGATATGTCCTCCTGGATCTGCTGAGAGATATCGACGGCTTGCCGCTTGTTGCTGAACGTCGGCAGGATTTCGACGACGCGTCGAAGGAATATGTTGCCGGCCACCAAAAGAAAATAGAGCACCAAGACGGTCGTAAACAGGCCATCGAGGACGGAGCGCGTCCCTGCGAAAAGTGCGCCCGTTATGCCAAGGTCGCGGCGAACCGAAACGATCGAACCCCGGCCAGGGGGAGCGTCTGCCGCCTGCTCGGCCTGTTGGATTATCTTTTGCAAAGCCTGGATTGGCCCTTTTATAACCTCCAAGTGTGCCTCCAGGCGCGGTATGCCCTCGGGCAGCCGCTCCGCCCAGGTCGCGGCCGGTACCGATAAGGCCGCCACGAGCCCTACAAGTGCTCCAATGACCAGGAAGACGGTCAAGAGCGCTCCGACCGCGCGAGGCACATGCACATGCCCCAACAGACGGACAGCGGGTTGAAGAAGGAGATTCAATACGAGGGCGAGCACGACGGGAAGGATGATCGAGCTCGCCACGTAGAGCGCCGCCAAGGCAGCCAGCGCGAATAAACCACCTAGAAAGAACGTGCGCGGATCGGATGGCAGCGGCATCTCCGTCTCGTCGACGACCTCCGTCACCGCGGCATTTGGCTCTGACGGGTTATCGTCCGGTACGGGCGTCAATGAGGAACGCTCTGGAGGTCGTTTGGCGGCAACCATTGGGGTTATCCTTCCGAACAAGCAACGACCTCGGCGCGCTTCGGGTGCGCCGTGCCCGCATAAATTACGTGGCCGCAAACTTGGCGTGCGTAACCGAAACTTTCGTTCCCAAAGCTCCGCTCAATGTCACCACTTGAGCATCAAGTTGTTTTTGCCAGCGCTTTTACCACTCCAGTACCAAGCCCCGTTTTCGGTTGAGCGAACACGCCATCCGATGTAATCAGAATTATAGATCGGGCCTGAGTGCTGCACCCATATTCATTTTTCCTGAGCGACCGTTCCTTGAGTGCAGTTTCAACGCAACTAGAGAACGCCCTTTTTCTGCGGAGGCTGTTTCGCTTGCTCATCCGCCAGCAACTTCAAGAGCACTCCCCGCTCCGCTTCACTGTGCGGTTCAGCAAGACGTTTCTTGAACAGGGCCAGGTTCTCTCGGTGAATGAACTCCTCCATAGCTGACCTCCCTCATTCGCGAAGAACTTGAGTCGGCAGACGCCCGCAATCCATGCGTGCCACACGTCCTAGTTAATAGTGTCTTCCGATATTTCTATAGTCCGGAGGATGTGCGCCTTCTGAATTCCCTTGGG
>NZ_JBFUES010000369.1:0-6772 GCF_056403875.1 Bradyrhizobium sp. P2_E8 | reverse complement strand
CTCCTTGACCTTCTGGAGCGTGCCCGACAGGTCTTCGGCTGAAGCTGCGCCCGCAAGACATGTGACGGCCAGGAGAACGGTGGGAAGACGCATCGGGGCCTCCTAAAAGGGGGTCATCGACTCGTGTCGAGACGCTATCGCGGAGCTAATAGCCCAGACATCCGCCAGCCGCCAGAAGAGGCAGCGTCTACCAGCTATCGCGCTTTTATATACAACCGGGCCGAAGGGAGCCTCGGGCGCGCTACTGACAGGTCAGCTGCTGTTCGAACCAGCCGCCCAGTCGCTCCGACAGGGGCGGCCAGGTCCGCTGGAAGCCGGCGAGCCTGCCAACATTGGCGCGGTACATCGCCCGCAACTCCTGTTCGATGGCCGGCAGATCAACGCCGGCGCAGACCCCGTCCCTGACGATCGACTTGCCGGCAACGACGACCTCTTTGACCAACGATGCGTTGCCGCGCGCGAATAGCAGCGCCATGGGATCGACGGGCATGATCCGGTCGCGATCGAGCCGATCGAGATCGATCACCACGTAGTCGGCGGGGTTGCCCGCAACGAGCTCGCCGCTCCCCGGCGCGCCGGTCGCGCGGCGCCCGTTACGGATGGTGAGCGCGAACATCTCGGCCGGCGTCCATGTCGCCTTGAAGCCGAGGCCGCCATGGGCCATCTGCACCAGCCGCATCTCGCGCAGGATGTCGTCGTCCTCGTCCAGCGCCAGCCCGTCGACGCCGACCGCGATGGCGCAGCCGCAYGCGTGCGCCGCGGCGATCGGGGCGAGCCCCGAGCGCAGATGCATGTTCGAACTGAAATTGGTGACGATGCGCGCGCCGGAGGCCGCGATCATCTCCAGCTCATCGGGACGGGCGTGGATGCAGTGCGCCAGCGTCAGCCGCTCCGAGAGGAAGCCGATGTCGCGAAGCCAGCGCACCATGTCCGGGAAGTTCTGGTCGGCCCAGGCACGCTGGTAGACGGTCTCCAGCAGATGCATGTGAATGCGGCGGCCGGTCAGCGCCGAATTCTCGGCCACCGCCTCCAGCAGCGGCTTCGAGCACCATTGCACGCCCGCAGGCCCGAGCTGCACATCGACCATCGGGCCGGCGATGGCGGCGGCAATGGCATCGGTCAGCTCGACATAGGCCTTCGGCGACATCGGCGCGCGGACGAACAGCTCCTCGATGGTGTTGCGGTCGTCGCGCGAAAGGCAGGAAAGCACCGGTTCAGCATCGCCATAAACGATCGGATTCTGATCGCGCACGGCCATCGCAAAAGCGATGCGGATGCCGACATCGGATGCAGCCCTCGCAACAGCCTTGGCTTCATCGAGCAACGGCATCGTCCCGCTCGGGCGGGTGTAGTGCACCATCATGGCAGCGCAGCCGGCCTTGGCGGACCGGGCCAGCGCGGACGCCGCGGTCAGATAGGGATCGACGGGCGTGCCGAGCACGGTCCGCAGGATCCAGCTTTCCAGGGGCATGCCGACCGCGCCGAAGGACGAGGCGGTGGCGCGGGCATGATCGTGGGCGTTGACGAAGGCCGGAACGACGAAGGAGCGAGGACCGGCCTCCGCCCCTTCAGAGATACCGGTAATGACACCGCCGTCGTGCCGCAGCTCGACGTTGTCGCTGACGCCGCGGTCAGGGCCACGGAACAGGGTGGCTGCCGAAATCTCCGTGGCCATGACCGTCGCTCCAAGTTTAGTTGGCAGTATACACCAGCTCCCGCTCCGCGCGCGGCGGCAGGAATTCGCGCGAGAAGACCTCCGCCGGCGTCGGTGCGCGGGCGAGCTGGTAGCCCTCGACCACGATGCCGATAGCCCGCGTCATGCGGTCGTCCTTGATGTCGCCGATGCCGATCTCCTTCATCTCCGGCGAGACGATCAGCTTCTCGAAGGAATATTGCAGCCGGCGCTTCTCGACGGCAACGTCGATCAGATTGTCGTAGTTCAGCGCGGCCTTCATCCCGGCGTTCTGGTCCTTGGCCACCGCGATCGCCCCCTTGTTGATGGCGCGAACGAGGCCGGCGACCGCCTTCGGGTTGGAGGCGAGCAGCTTCTTCGAGACCATCACGCCGTTAGAATAGAGATCGAGGCCGTACTCACCGAACGAGAACCACTTGAAGTCCTTGTCCGGGTCCTGGCGGTTGAGCACGAGGTTGAAGTAGCTGGTGATGTTAAAGACCAGCGCGGCGTCGATGTCGCCCTTGATCAGCATCGGCTCCTGGAGGTTCGGCGCCATGTTGGAGATCTTGATCTTCTCGCCGTCGAGCCCGTTCTTGCGGGTGAACACCGGCAGCAGGCGCGTCGTCGGCGTGCCCTGCGCGCCGCCGAGCGTATGGCCCTCGAAATCCTTGATGGTGTTGATGCCGCTGGTCTTCTTGGCGACGATCGCGAAAGGCGGCTGGTTCCACATCATGTAGACCATGACGGGCGCGTCCTGCGGCTTGGTCGAGGCGTTCTGGATGATCGCGTTGACGTCGCCGAAGCCGGCATCATAGGCACCGGACATGACGCGCGTGACGGTGGCGCCGGAGCCCTCGCCCTGGTCGATCACGACGTTGAGGCCCTCCTCCTTGAAGAAGCCGTTGTCCTTGGCGTAGAAGAACGCGGCGTCGCTGCCTTGCGTCTTCCAGCCCAGCGTGAACTTGATCGTGGTGTCTTCGGCCGTGGCGATGCCCGCGGACAGGGCCAATCCCAGCAGCGCAACAGTTACTTTTCTCAACATCGAGACCTCCTCAAGCTTCATTGCGTGACGGTGTGAAAAATCAGGTGGCGATCACGTCGTTCTTGCGCGTGGCCCAGCCGGTGACACGGCCTTCGATCAGCGAGAACACGGCGTAGAGCGCGACGCCGAGCCCGGCGAGCACGAACAGGCCGGCGAACACCAGCGGCACGTTGAAATTCGAGGACGCGGTCATCATGACGTTGCCGATGCCGCGGTTGGAGGCGACCGTCTCCGAAAGCACGGCGCCAACGAACGCGTAGGAGATCGCGACCTTCAGCGAGGCAAAGAAGAACGGCATGGTTCTGGGCAGACCGACGTTCCAGAGAATGTCGAACTTGCTGGCGCCGAGCGCCTTCAGCACGTCCTCGAGTTCGGGTTCGGTTGTCGCAAGGCCGGTGGCGATGTTGACCACGATCGGGAAGAAGCAGATCGACAGCGCGGTCARCACCGCCGGCACGGTGCCCGAGCCGAACCACAGCACGAAGATCGGCACCACCGCGACCTTGGGGATCGAGGAAAAACCGATCAGCAGCGGATAGCAGGTGTCATAAGCCGTTTTGGAAACGCCGATGATTGCGCCAAGGGCGACGCCGAGCGCAACACCGAGCACGAAGCCGAACATCGTCGTCGCAAGCGTCTGCACGATATGCGGCCACAGCACCGGAAAGCGCTGGAACAAGGTCACGAACACCTGCGACGGCCGCGGCAGCACCAAATCCGACATGCCCGTCATCAGACAGAACAGCTCCCAGGCGACGAAGAACAGCACGATCAGCCCCGCCGACCACGCCTTCTGCCTGATATCGATCCCGAACATCAGCCTGTCCCCTGCTCAGCCGCGCTGCGCGCATCCTCGATGAAGGCGCGCAGCTTCTGGTTCAGCGCGACGAAATCCGGCTCGAAGGTCATGGCAACGGTGCGCGGTCGGGCGAATTCGACGCGGCTGTCGTCGAGGATGCGGCCGGGGCGCGCGCTCATCACGCAGATGCGGCTCGCGAGGAAGCCGGCCTCGCGCAGGTCATGCGTCACCAGCAGCACGGTCGGCTTATGCGTCATCCAGAGATTTTGCAGGATCGCCCACAGCTCCTCGCGGGTGAACTGGTCGAGCGCGCCGAAGGGCTCGTCGAGCAGCAGCATGCGCGGCTCGTGGATCAGCGCGCGGCAGAGATTGGCGCGCTGGAGCATGCCGCCGGAGAGCTGCCAGGGATAGCGGCTGCCAAATCCCCTGAGCCCAACCTGCTCCAGCAGTGCATTGGCCCTGTCGCGGAACTCGGTCTTGCGCAGCCTGCGGAAGTTCGAGCGGAACGGCTCGACGATCTTCAGCGGCAGCATGATGTTCCGCTCGATCGTCATCCACGGCAGCATGGTCGGGTTCTGGAACGCCATGCCCACCCGCATCGCGCGCGCCGCGACCTCGCGGCCGCCGACGATGACGACGCCRCTGGTCGGCTGCACCAGCCCGCTGACGAGACGTAAGATGGTCGATTTGCCGCATCCGGACGGGCCGACCAGTGCGACAAACTCGCCGTCGGCAATCCTCAGCGTCGTCTTCGACAGGGCCGGCACCGCCCGATCGCCGCGCCCGAAGGTCACGGAGGCGTCCGAGAGCTCGATAGCGGTCGCGGCGACGGGCTGGCCGTCAAACTGATCATTGGGTTGCATGCGCATCACGAGAAAAGTGCATGCAAGCTGAGTGCCAGCGGCCAACCGCTGTGAAATCAACGGGCTGGCGAAACGCCGGGCCGAATGGCCGGATTCGATTTAGGCAGCTTGAGCCCCAAACTGCATGCAATTGGAGCGATGGATTGCCGTCGCCCTGTGCTAAAGGAGCGATGACGATCCCACTCCAAGGATTCGCCGATGGCGGCGCGCGCAAGCAGCAAGACTTCAGAATCGTCGGACAAGGTCAGCGTGATCTGCCGCGCGCTCCGGCGCGCAATCATCGAGCAGGCGCTGGAACCCGGGGCGAAGCTGCCCGAGGATGCGCTCGGCGAGCGTTTCGGCGTCAGCCGCACCATTGCCCGCCACGCGCTGGGGCAACTCGCCGCCGAAGGCCTGGTCGAGCTCCGCCGCAACCGGATCGCGGTGGTGGCGACGCCGAGCTGGCAGGAGGCGCGCGATGCCTTTGACATCCGCATCGAGCTCGAACGGCTCGTGGTCCGCCAGCTCGCGGGCAAGCTGAGCAAGAGCCAGATCGCCGAACTGAACGCCCATGTCGACGCCGAGGACCGCGCGCGCGGCGGCACGGATGCGGTCTCGATCCGGCTCGCCACCGAATTCCACATCCTGCTCGCGCACATGACGAACAGTCCGATCCTGGTGCGCTATGTCAGCGAGGTCGCCTATCGCTGCTGCCTGACGCTGTCGCTCTATAGCCGCCCGCATTCGACCGAATGCGCCATCAACGAGCACCGCGCCATCATTGCTGCGCTCGCAAAGGGCGACGAGGCCAAGGTGATGGAATTGATGCACCATCACCTCGATTCCGTGGCCACTCGCGCACTGGTCGCCCCTGCCCCGCAGCGCGGCCGCGACCTGCTCGATATTCTCGCGCCCTATGCCGACGAGGTGACGAGCGATCGCGTCGTCAAGCTACCGAAGGTCGCCCGAAGGGGTTAAGTCTCGATCCCGCGCTGGACCAGAATGCGCTCGGCACTGTCGTTCCAGACGTCCATCTTCACGATCTGCCCGCCCCTCACGACGAAACGGTCGACGTAGCGATTGCCCTCGAACGGCGTGCCGTCCATCCACTCGCCGTAGAGCGTGCCGACGCTGTAGACGACAGTCTCGTCCGCGCCGGGGCAGACGTCGAACCGGTCCATCTTCTTCTTGACCCAGCGATAGCGTTTTGCGTTGAAGCCGGTCGGACCGCGCGGATGGTCGAACTCGCGTCCGCCTGTGAAGGTGATCACCGTGCCCGGCTTCATGTAGGCCGCAGCAGCGTCGGGATCGGGTATCATCGAGGCCGTCAGGTAGGCCTCGACAATCTCGGCGTCGGTCATCGGGCGTTCGGCTTTTGCGGGGGTGGACATGTCAGGTTCTCTTGGCGGGTTCTCCGGAAGCGCCGGCATACTACAATTCATGCCTCAAACTGCATGCATCTTTTTTAGACAATTTGACGGCGGAACTGCACACAATCTGGAGCTGCCCGCTGCCGCAGCTTCCGCTAGGCTAACACACCCGAATCCGACGCCATGACCATCCAGACCGCCTTCGACCTGATCTTCCGCAACACGCTGTTGCGATCATCCGCCGCACCCGTCGATATCGGCGTGAAGGGCGGCCGCATCGCCGCGATCGAGCCAAGGCTGACCTGCGAAGCCGTCGAAGTCGATGTCGGCGGACGCCTGGCCCTGCCCGGCTTCGTCGACACCCACATCCATCTCGACAAGGCCTGCCTGCTGGGCCGCTGCGGGCACAATCATGGCAGCGTCTCGGAGGCCATCCGCGCCGTCGCCGGGATGAAGAAGGATTTTACCGTCGAGGACGTCTACGCGCGCGGCGCTCGCGTGCTGGAGCGGGCAATCGTGCACGGCACGACGCGCATGCGGACCCATGTCGAGATCGATCCGCGCATCGGCTTGCGCGGCTTCGAGGCGATCAAGGCGCTCAAGCGCGACTATGCCTGGGCCATCGACCTGTCCCTCTGCGTGTTTCCGCAGGAGGGCCTGACCAACGATCCCGGCGCCGAGGAGCTGCTGATCCAGGCGCTGCGCGACGGCGGCGAGGCCATCGGCGGCTGTCCCTACATGGACACCGACCCGAACGCGCATCTCGCGCGCATCTTCGATCTCGCGCAGGAGTTCGACGTCGACGTCGATCTCCATCTCGATTTCGATCTCGATCCGTCCTGGTGGCACCTCGACGAAGTCTGCCGGCAGACCGAGCGGCGCAACTATCAGGGGCGCGTCGCGATCGGCCATGCCACGAAACTCTCGGCGCTGCCGCCGGAGCAGCTGAAAGCTGCCACCGCGCAATTGGCAAAAGCCGGCGTTGCCGTCACCGTGCTGCCCGCGACCGATCTCTATTTGATGGGTCGCGAGGCCACCCACAAC
>NZ_JBFUES010000368.1:0-6772 GCF_056403875.1 Bradyrhizobium sp. P2_E8 | reverse complement strand
AAGGTGCGTTCATGGCCGGCCTGCACGCATCGCTGGTCGTATCGGCCGCCGTCCTGCTGCTCGCTGCTGCCGTGATCGGGATCGGCGCGCCGTCGCGAGGATGAACAATATGAGTAAAGGCGCACATCTTCCGTTCACCATCCCCGGAACGAGGACATAGCCGGTTACCGACTGTCCACCTCTGCCGGTTCTAAGTGCAGGTCCGATAGGGGCCGGCAATGTATCAAGTTCTCTACTGTCTTACGGACCAGCATGATTGGCGTCTGGTCGCGCTCGGCGGGGCGGTGTGCCTGCTCGCGAGCGCGGCGGCGATAAGCCTGTTCTACCGCGCGCGGGCGGCGAGCGGGGGTGCCCGCGTCTCGTGGATCGCGCTCGACGCCATCGTTGCCGGCTGCGGCATCTGGGCAACCCATTTCATCGCGATGCAGGCTTACGGGCCCGGCGCCGGCGGCGCCTACAACATCCCCGTGACCGTCCTGTCGCTGATCTTCGCGATCGCGGTCACCTTCGTCGGGCTGAGCATCTCGGTGTCGGCGATGCGGGCGATCCCGGTCGCGCTCGGTGGCGCCGTCGTTGGTGGCGGCGTTGCCGCAATGCATTACACCGGCATGATGGCGCTCGAGATTCCCGCGCGCATCGGCTGGGAGACCGCCACCGTGACGGTCTCGATCATTCTTGGCGTTATCTTTGGATCGCTTGCGCTGGTCGTTGCGGGGCGGCGCGACAGCCTGGCGAATGCGCTCGGCGCGACGGTGCTGCTGACCGTTGCCATCGTCTCGCATCATTTCACCGCCATGGGCGCCGTGGAGCTGGCGCCGGATCCTGCGATCGTCATCAGCGGCCTGTCGATTCCGCCGGCCTCATTGTCAATCCTCACCGCCAGCGCTGCCGCTGCAATCATCGCGATCGCGCTCGCAGCAGCTGTGCTCGACCGCCGTGCCAAGGGCGAGCTGGGACGCCAGCAGGTCGTGCTCGATACCGCGCTCGAGAATATGTCGCAGGGGCTGTGCATGTTCGACGCGGACGGCAAGATCATGCTGTTCAACGAGCGCTACGCGGCGATGTTTCGTCGCACCGATATCGCGCTCGCCGGCCGCCTGCTGGTCGACGTGCTGCGGGAAGAGCAGGCCAAGGGCCAGTGGCAAGGCGACGCGAATGAATTCTTCGCGCGCCTCGTGGTCGACGCGCGCGAGGGCCGCACGACCAGCCAGATCGTCAACCGGTTCGGCCGCTCCATCCGGGTCGTCAACCAGCCGATGCAGGGCGGCGGCTGGGTCGCGACCTTCGAGGACATCACCGAATGGCTGGAGGCGCAGGCGAAGATCTCGCACATGGCGCGTCATGACGCGCTGACCGGTCTGCCGAACCGCGTGCTGTTCCACGAGCAGCTCGAGCAGGGGCTGCGCCGGGCGGGTTCGGGCGACCAGCTCGCGGTGCTCTGCCTCGATCTCGACCACTTCAAGGATATCAACGACTCGCTCGGCCATCCCATCGGCGATGCGCTGCTCAAGGAGGTCGGCCGCAGGCTGAGGGCGACCGTCGGCGAAAGCGACACGGTGGCGCGGCTTGGCGGCGACGAATTCTCCGTGGTCCAGATCGGACGGTCGGAGGAGGCTGCGGCGAGGTCCCTTGCCGGCCGCCTCGTCGAGGCGATCTCGGCGCCTTACGAGATCGACGGCCATCAGATCGTCATCGGTGTCTCGATCGGCATCTCGCTGTCGCCGCAGGACGGCAGCGATCCGGACGAGCTTTTGAAGAACGCCGACCTCGCGCTGTACCGCGCCAAGGCGGATGGCCGCGGTACCTACCGCTTCTTCGAGACTGGCATGGATGCGCGCGCGCAGGCGCGGCGTCTGTTGGAGATGGATTTGCGCGCGGCGCTGCAACGCGACGAGTTCCAGCCGTACTATCAGCCGATCCGCGACGTCGCCAGTGGTCGCGTCGTCGCCTTCGAGGCGTTGCTGCGCTGGAACCATCCGCAGCGCGGCCTGATCGCCCCCATCAACTTCATTCCGCTGGCCGAGGAGACCGGACTCATCGTCCAGCTCGGCGAATTCATGCTGCGCTCCGCCTGCGCCGACGCGGCCACCTGGCCGGACGATATCGACGTCGCGGTCAACCTGTCGCCGGTGCAGTTCAAGAACCCCAATCTGATCGCATCCGTGACCGAGGCGCTGACCGCCTCGGGACTGGCGGCGCGCCGGCTCGAGCTCGAGATCACCGAATCGGTGCTGCTCCAGAATAGCGAGGCGACGCTGACTACCCTGCACGAGCTGCGCGCCATGGGCGTGCGCATCTCGCTCGACGATTTCGGCACCGGCTATTCGTCGCTGAGCTATTTGCGCAGCTTTCCGTTCGACAAGATCAAGATCGACCGCTCCTTCGTGTCCGAGCTCGCGACGCGCGAGGATTCCATGGCGATCATCCGTGCCGTAACCGGGCTCGGCCGCAGCCTCGGCATCGTGACCACCGCGGAAGGCGTCGAGAACGACGCGCAGCTCGAGCTGCTCAGGCGCGAGGGCTGTACCCAGGCGCAGGGCTACCTGTTCAGCAAGCCGCGGCCTGCCTCGGACGTGGCGCTGATGCTGGAGCGCCCGCGGCTGCGCGCGTCGGCGTAGAAAGGTCAGCCGCGGCGCAGGGCGAAATGCGCGCCGCAGAATGCCATCACGGCGCCAAGGCACAGCGCGGCGAGCCCGGCGAGCACGCCCGCGACCGTCGGGATCGGGCTCGGTGCCGAGGCCACCTGGCCGGCACCCGCAAGCAGGAGCACGCCGACCGCGATCAGGAATTGCCGCATCCGTTGCGGGATCTGGCCGTCAGCGGCGCTCTGCATCAACGTCGCCGTGAAATAGCCGCCAGAAAAGCCGACCGTTGCGATGAGCCACCAGGCGATCGCGGCGCCGGCCGGAATGAACTCATGCGTGTCGGAGCGCCAGAGGCCGCCGAGGTCGAGCCCGTAGCGCGCGCCCAACATGTGCACCGCGAGCGCGAGCAGCACGCCGCAGATCACGGCTGCACCGAGAATCAGGCGGCGCGGAAAAAAGGTCGTCTCAGCCATGCCCCGCTTGTAGGATGGGCGAGGGCGACCGCGCAAGCGGGTCGCAGGCGGGATTGCGCGGACGGGGTCGATTGTCGAGATGCAGGTTTCGGACACGCAAGGCGCCCCAGGTGCGAGCTACGCCTACAAGGCGTCGCTGATCGGCTCGGCGCATCGTTTCGAGCTGACCGATGCCGGGCTGTCCTGGCACATCGGCGGCCGTTCCGGCCTGTGGCGCTATGACGAGATCAGCGCTGTCAGGCTGTCGTTCCGCCCGGTGTCGATGCAGCAGCATCGCTTTCGCGCCGATATCAGCCGCAGCGGTGGCGGCCGCATCGCGATCCTGTCGACGAGCTGGCAGACCGCGGCGCTGATGGCGCCGCAGGACAACGGCTTTCGCGATTTCATCATCGAGCTCCATGCGCGGATGGCGAAAGCAGGCAGCCGCGCGGTGCTGACCGCGGGCCTCGGCCGCAACACCTATGCCGCGGTGCTGGCGTTCATGGCGGTGCTGACGGTGGCGATGACCGGGCTCCTGGTCCGCGCGCTCATGATCGGCGCGTTCGCCGGCGCGCTGTTCATCCTCGGCTTTGCCGCGCTGTTCGCCTGGCAGGTCGGCGGCTTCGTGCGGCGCAACCAGCCCCAGAGCTACAGCTTCGATCGCGTGCCGAGATCCCTGTTGCCTTAAGCTGCAATCGGCCGCAATCAAACGTGACTTCGCGCCCCGGTGCCGGTGTCGCATCGTGCCGCCATGCCAGCCCTGAATCGCAGTACGCGCCTGCCTGCGGCGGACGAGATCGCCAGGATCAACCGCACGCATCTGATCGACACGGCCCTCCGGCCGGCCGACCTCTTGTTCATGTTCGGCACCCGCGAGGACGTCGCACTGCGCGCCGACACTGCCGCAAGGCTGTGGCGCGAGGGCTTGTTCCGCTGGTCGATCGTCAGCGGCGGCGTGACGCCGGGCTCGGAGCAATCCGAGTGCACCATCATCAAGGCGGCGATGGCCGCGGCGGGCATTCCGGCGGACCGGATCCTCGAGGAACATGGCGCGATGAACACCGGCGAGAACGTGATCTTCTCGCTGCCAGTCATCGATACGGCGCTTGGGCTGCAAAATATCCGCAGCGTGATCTGCCTCGGCAACACCTGGACCGCGCGTCGCTACCCGATGACGCTGCACCGGCACTGGCCCGAGGTCGAGAAGATGCTGCTCACCGTCGACAGCTTTGCGACGCCGCGCGCGCTCTGGCACACCGACGTCGAATTTCGTCGTCGTGTCCTGCATGAATGGGACAAGATCGAGCCGTACAAGGCGAGGGGCTTTATCGCGGAATGGCCGCAGGGCTGACGGACAGGATTCTGGTTTTGACGCGTTTTCTTCGCGAACCGGTATCCCACTTCGCGCGAAAGCGCTCTGGCTACTCCGTCGAGTCAAAATCCTCTTCCTTGGTGCCGAGCAGCGAGACGAGCGTGCGCAGGCCCGAATCGAGCTGCTCGAACGTGGGCGGGGCGAGCGCGAGACGCACCGCATTCGGCGCGTGACCATGCGCGATTGCAAAAGTCGAGGACGGCGTCAGCGCGATGCCGCGCCTGGCGGCTGCGGCAACGAAGGTCTGCGAGCGCCAGTGTGGCGGCAGCGTGAGCCAGAGATGATAGGAGCGCGGGTCGGCGGCGAACTGGTAGCCGGCCAGCAGCCTTGCCGCGGTCTGCTGGCGGCGCGCGGCGTCGATACGCTTCAGGCGCGTCAGCTCGGCGACGGTGCCGTCGGCCATCAGCCGCTGCCCCGATGCGAGCGCATGGCCGGAGGCGATCCAGCCGCCGGTGCGGACCGCGCTCATCACGCTCTCGCGCAGATGCGGCGGGGTGACGAGGATGCCGAGCGCAAGGCCGGGCGCGACCTTCTTGGACAGGCTGTCGATCACGATGCAGCGGTCCGGCCCGAGTGCGGCCAGCGGCGTGTCGTCGGCGAGGAAGCCGTAGACGGCGTCCTCGATGATGGTGAGATCGAGCTTCTCGGCGACGCGCATGATGTCGGCGCGCCGCGTCGCGTTCATGGTGACGCCGAGCGGGTTCTGGATGATGGGCTGGAGATACAGCGCCGACAGATGCGCCTCGCGATGCGCCTTCTGGATCGCGTCGGGCCGTGCGCCGTGCTCGTCCATCGGAATCGGGACCAGCGTCACGCCGAGCCGCGCCGCGATGCTCTCGACGTAAGGATAGGTCAGCGCCTCGACGCCGCAGCGGCCGCCGGTGGGGACGAGCGCGGCGAGGGCGGCCGCGAGCGATTGCTTGCCGTTGGCGGTGAAGACGATCTGCTCGGCCTGCGGCGCAAAATCCTTGCGCGCGAGATAGGCGGCGGCCGCGTTGCGCGCGCTCTTGGTGCCGGTGCTGGTCGAGACGCGCAGCGCGGATTCGAGCGCGTCGACGCGCTCGAGCCCCGCAAGACTCTTGGCGATCATGGCCCATTGCTGCGGCAGCAGCGGATAATTGACCTCGAAGTCGATCCGCGCGTCGCGCGGCTCGCTCAGCGCCTCGACCTCGCGCCTGATGTCGCCGGAGATGAAGGTGCCGCGGCCGACCTCGCCGACCACGAGGCCGCGGCGGAGCAACTCGGTATAAACCCGGCTCGCGGTCGAGACCGCAATGCCGCGGTCATAGGCAAAATTGCGCTGCGGCGGCAGCCGGTCGCCGGGCCTTAACGTGCCATTAGAGATATCCGAGGCAATGGCATCGGCAAGCTTCACGTACTCGAACTTGGACATTATTGCACCGAGAGCAATGTTTTCCTTGCTCCGAGTAATGTACTGGAGCATTTAAGTTCCATCAAGGTCCGCGATTGAGCCGAGGAGAGCGAGAGCAATCCGATGGCAAATGAGGTGCAGGCGCTCCCAGCGTCTGCGCCAACGGCATCCGTTTCGCCGCGTGGACAGAAGTCCGGAGAAGAAAAATGACCACGATCTCGCAAACTGCCGGGCGGAGTTTACGCCCATCCTCGTCGAGCGGATTTTTCCGCGCGCTCGCCAACGCCACCCAAGCCATGCTCGACCGCCTGGAGCGCCGCTCCGCCGTCAAGACGCTGAACGAACTCGACGACCGCGCCCTGCGCGACATCGGGATCAACCGCAGCCAGATCGAGGACGCGGTCTACGGCCAGTTCAAAGCCGAACTGTCGCGGTATCTGTAAGGCTTTGTCACGACGCCCGGCAGGTCCGGGCGTGGTGACGTAAAATGTCTCCACATCGTCATTGCGAGCGGAGCGAAGCAATCCAGACTGCCGACGCGGAGCGACTCTGGATTGCTTCGCTGCGCTCGCAATGACGGAGCATGTGGGTGGCACTGTCGCTCCTTTAGCTCGCGCTCTCATCGCAGACACACCTTTGCCCTCTCGCGGCGCGTTTCGCCCGAGCTTTGCTTCGCCGCCTCACCCTCAATGAAAGAGGGCGCAGGGAAGGCCGGGAGCCGGYTGGCTCCCATTGGCCGCCATGCCAAACGCGGMTTGCGCTACGATGCACAGCGGGGAAACAGGGCAACCGGAGCATCCCGGCCTTCCCTGCGCGGATGGTTGGAACGGYTTATGTCGTGCTCTCCCCGGGGAGCGATGCACTATTGCCCCCGTCGCCTTGCGGATGGCTGATGCGCWCGGCCCGGTCGGRCCGCACATATCACCGCAAGACTTGGCGCACAGACCCCGGGCGCCAGGACGACACGATTTGGCCGTACGCCGATCACACC
>NZ_JBFUES010000367.1:0-6793 GCF_056403875.1 Bradyrhizobium sp. P2_E8 | reverse complement strand
GCGCAAGAACCTGAAGCAGACCCGCCTGCCCCATCTGGTCGCGACCTACCGCGGCGAGGTGGTCGGCTATGCCTATGCGGTGCTGTTCCGCAAGCGCCCGGCCTATCGCTACACCGCCAAGCACTCGATCTACGTCCACCACGCGCATCTCGGCCGCGGCGTCGGACGGCTATTGCTTCAGGAGTTGGTCGATGTTTGTGYCGCGGCCGGCTTCCGCCAGATGATCGGCTATATCGATGCCGACAACGCGCCCTCGCTGGCGCTGCACGAGAAGTTCGGCTTCGCGCGCGCCGGCCTGCTCTGCGCCGTCGCCTACCGGCACGGCCGCTGGTCCGACACCGTCATGGTGCAACGCTCGCTCGGCGCGGGCGCAACCGCGCCGCCGCCGGCAACGGCACCCGGCCGGTAAGCCTTACGAGGGAAAGTCAGCCGGTTTGACGTGGATGCGATCGGCATGCAGCGACCAGTGACACAACGCCTGGTCCTTGCAAAACCGCGCCTTCGCCCGTTCCCTGGCCTCGTCCTCGTCGGCGGCGTCGATCTCGAGCGTGCCCTGACAGACCTCGATCTGCCGGCCGTACTCCCCGAGCACGTCCTTCATGAACCTGACGACATAAGTGGACATGGGACCTCCTGCTGCCCCGGCAGCACTCTTATCCCATTTACCCGATTTCGGGGAGGCAGATTTTGACCGGGATCAAAGCCGGCAACGGTTCCCGCCGAAGATCCAGGCGCCGGTTCGATCCGTCAGCCGCCCCGCCCTGCCCAAAGCCTCGCGGAACGCGCGCGCGACACGCGGCGACGTCAACCATTATGTCTTGATATCGAGCAGCGACTCTGTCGTCTCGGCGTAGGCTTGAATGACCTTCGCATTGGCGATGAAGCTGTACTTCGCGGTCGCCAGTTCAACGAATTCGCCGGCGAGATCGACATTCGGCGCTGCGACCAGGCCGTCCTGGTTTGCGAAGGAAGCGCTCGGGTCGGACTGTGCAGTATAGCTCGGCGAAACGGCCGACACGGTCGCGACCGTGCCGCCCGGCGTCGAGCCGCTCGATTGGGAGACCTGATCGACGCGCAACGGTACATAAGCCGCGGGAAAAGTCGGACTAATGCCCGAACTGCCCACACCGGCCGATGTGCTCGATCCGCCTGACACGGGCAGCGGCCCGGTCGTGTTGGCGTTGGCGATATTGCTCGCGGCCACGCTCACGCGCAAACTCGCTGCAGAAAGTCCGGATGTCGCAATCGAAAGTATGCTCATGACCCCTGATCTACAGGACAAGTCATACGCGTTCACTCACGCAATCGATAGGATGCGCCGCTTTGTATTTTCATCGCGGTAACCAATGATAGGAGCGCAATCGGATCTTGCGCGCGTCCCTATCCCGGCGTCACGCCGAACGCCTGCTTGAAGCGCTCGGCGTAGCGCGGCCAGACTTCGGGATTGATGATGCGCGGCGGGCGCTTGCCGTCGAGCGTGTCCAGCACCTGCTCGGCGGCAATGCGGCCCATGTTCTGGCGCGCCTCGGTCGTCACGCCTGCGGTGTGCGGGCTTGCCAGCACGTTGTCGAACTGGAGCAGCGGATGCTCGGGCGGCGGCGGCTCCTTGGACCAGACGTCGAGACCGGCCCCCGCAATGCGCTTGTCGCGCAGAGCCTGGAGCAGCGCGTCCTCGTCGTGGATGAAGCCGCGCGCGGTGGTGATGAAATAGACATGCGGCTGCATCAGCGCGAATTCGCGCACGCTGACCAAGTTGCGGCTGCCCTTGTTGAGCGGGCAGGAGATCGAGACGAAATCGGCGCGGCGCAAGAGCTCGTCGAGCTCGACCTTCTCGCCGCCCCGCTCGGCCATCACCTCGGCCGACAGATACGGATCATAGGCCAGCACCTTCATGCCGAGCAGGCCCTTGCACAGCGCGGCGATGCGGCGGCCGACATTGCCGAGACCGATGATGCCGACGGTCTTGTGCTCGACTTCGTTGCCGACGAGCTCGTTGCGGTTGACGTTGCGCTCCCGGCGCAACCGGCGGTCGGACTGGATGATGCGCTTGGACAGCGTCAGCATCATCGCCAACGCATGCTCGGCGACCGAATGGGCGTTGCCGCCGGACTGGTTGACGACCACGACGCCCGCGTCCGTGCAGGCTTCGACATCGACGGGATCGAAGCCCGCGCCGTTGCTGGAGACGAGCAGCAGGTTCGGCGTACGCTTCAGGAAGGCGGCATCGACATGGAAATGCGGGGCGAGCTCGTCGCGGGCGGCGCCGATCTGGTAGACATGGGCCGCGCTCAGGATGGGCGCATAGAAATCTTCAGGGCTTGCGTTCTCGATGCGATCGAGCCGGACGTCGGACCGCGCTTTCAGGATGTCGACATAGATCGGATTGGCCAAATAATTGGAGTAGACGACACGCTTGCTGTTGACCGACATCAGGACCCTTCCGGCTCTCCGGGATCAGCCACGGCCAGCGCGGCGCGCGCCCCCTTCCGTGCTTCCTCCCACACTTTCTTTGCCCACATATGACATGGCGGTGCCGGCCACGGCAGGCCGTCTGGCGCAGATCACGGTGCCGGCCCGGACATGTTGACAATCCCGCTGCCTGCGTCAAGTTCGGCAGATCGCCGCGACAGCCAGGACAATGGCAAGACCAAGAAGCATGCGCGGCCGAAGGGAGAACGCAATGGCGATTGCGGAACAGGCGACACAGGGGTCCAGCGACAAAAGCTGGCACGGCATCGTCCTGCAAACCCTGAAGCGGAACGAGATCAGCCTGATCCCTTACGTGCCCGACCGCGTGCTGACGCCGCTGATCAAGAACCTGCATGCCGATCCGTTCTTCACCACCTTTGCCACCGCCCGCGAGGAGGAAGCCGTCGGCATCGTCTCGGGCGCCTGGATGGGCGGACGGCGCGGCGCGGTGCTGATGCAGACCTCGGGCTTTGCGACGCTCGCCAACGTGCTCGCCTCGCTCGCGGTGCCCTACCAGATTCCGCTGATCATGTTCGTCTCCGAGCGCGGCACGCTCGGCGAGTTCAACTACGGCCAGTCGCTGGTCTGCCGCACCATGCGCCCGGTGCTGGATTCGCTGGCGCTGGAGCACCACACCATCACCCGGCTCGACGAGCTCGAATTCATCGCCGACCGCTCGATCAAGCAGGCGGTCACCACGCAAGCGCCGGTGGCCCTGATCCTCAGCCCGCTGCTCACCGGCGGCAAGGTTTTTGACAAGTGAGCGCCGCCAAATGAGTTCAAATATGAACACGCGCAACACCAAGGTGATGAACCGCTTCGACGTGACGTCGCGCCTGATCGGAAAGCTGAAGCACGAGGAGGCCGTGATCGGCGGCATCGGCAACACCAATTTCGACCTCTGGGCCGCCGGCCACCGCCCGCAGAATTTCTACATGCTCGGCAGCATGGGCCTTGCCTTCCCGATCGCGCTCGGCGTGGCGCTGGCGCAGCCCGAGCGCCGTGTCTTTGCGCTCGAAGGCGACGGCTCGCTGCTGATGCAGCTCGGCGCGCTCTCGACGATCGCGATGCTGAAGCCGAAGAACCTGATCATGATCGTGATGGACAACGGCATCTACCAGATCACCGGCGCGCAGCCGACACCGGCCGCTGACGTGGCCGACATCGTCGCCATCGCCATCGGCTCGGGGCTCGCCAACAGCGCCTGGGCCGCCGACGAGGAGGATTTCGAGCGCCTGGTCGAGGAGGCCATGTCGGCCTCCGAGCCGAGCCTGATCGCGGTCCRCATCGACGACAAGCCCGGCGTCGGCACCACAAGGCGCGATCCCGTGCAGATCCGGGAGCGTTTCATGCACGGCCTCGGCGTGCGCGAGCCACTTTAACGTTTCGTCATTAACTACACGGCGATCTGATTTTGGCCTCGCAGCAGGCCCGCAAAATCCGTGCTAAGCGGGGCGGATGCCCATTTTGGTTCGTGCCTTTGCCTGGCTGCTCGCCGCCGCCGTCACCTTCGCAACGCTCGGTCCGCCCGGCCTGCGTCCCCATTCCGACCTCGGCCAGGACGGCGAGCATGCGCTCGCCTTCATCCTGGTCGGGCTTGCCTTCGGCCTCGCCTATCGGAAGCAGCGGCTGGCAGCGGCGGCCGTCTCGGTCATCCTGATCGGCCTGCTCGAACTGATGCAGTTCTGGACGCCGGGGCGCCATGCACGGCTGGAGGATTTTCTGGTCGATGCCGCCACGGCCTGCGCCGGCTTTGCGCTCGCAGCCGCAGCCGATTGGGTCACGACACGCCTGCGCCCGAGCGTATCCGTCACAAGCGAAGGCCCCGCGGAGTGACGCTCCGCAGGGCCCGTTTTCACTCGACGTCCCTGATCAGTCGATGATCTTGACGACGCGACGCGTCCGCGGCTCGACGATCACGCGGCGATCGTTCACGACCGCATAGCGATATTCGGTGTAGTTCGGCACGGGACGCAGCACCACGGTCGGGGGCAGCGGCTCGCCGACCACGACGCGCTCGTGGATCACGACGGAGTCATTGCGCGGAATTCCGCCCAGGATCGCATTCGGAATCTCCAGGCCGGCGCCGACGGCCGCACCGACGGTGCCGCCGACCATTGCTCCGACCGGGCCACCGATATCGCCGCCCGCACGCGCGCCGTCCCGGGCGCCCTGTTCGGTCGTCGACTGGGCAAAGGCTGCACTCGACGCCAGCAGCGACACGGCAGCCAACGAAATCGCAAGACGGGTCTTCATGTCCACACTCTCCAGTAATTGTTCTGCGCCTTCAACCGCGGGGTCGGACCATTGTTCCGGTTCCCGCGCGACGAAAGACACGCCAAATCTGGAGAGTGTTACTGCGTAACACTTACGCCGCGGCGATCTCGTGCCCCGCCATCAGTTCCAACGCGCGCACCATCGCCGAGTGATCCCAGCCCTTGCCGCCATGCGCGGTGCAGGACGAGAACAATTGCTGCGCCACCGCCGTGCTCGGCAGCGACAGGCCGAGCGCGCGCGCGCCCTCGAGCGCGAGGTTGAGATCCTTCTGGTGCAGCTCGATGCGGAAGCCGGGATCGAAATTGCGCTTCACCATGCGCTCGCCATGCACTTCGAGAATCCGCGAGGACGCAAAGCCGCCCATCAGCGCCTTGCGCACCAGCGCGGGGTTCGCCCCGGCCTTCGATGCGAACAGAAGCGCTTCGCTCACCGCCTCGATCGTCAGCGCGACGATGATCTGGTTGGCGACCTTCGTGGTCTGGCCGTCGCCATTGGCGCCGACATGCGTGACGTTCTTGCCCATCCTCTCGAAGATCGGCCTCATGGTGCCAAAGGCGCGCTCGGGGCCGCCGACCATGATGGTGAGGCTCGCCGCCTTGGCGCCGACCTCCCCGCCCGACACCGGCGCGTCGAGATAGTCCGCGCCCAGCGCCTCGATCTTCCTGGCGAATTCCTTTGTCGCCAGCGGCGAGATCGAGCTCATGTCAACGACGATCTGGCCCTTGGAGATGCCGCTCGCGACGCCGTCCTTGCCGAACAGCACGGCCTCCACATGCGGCGTATCCGGCACCATGATGATGACGGCATCCGCCTCCTCCGCGACCTCCTTGCCCGACTTGCAGGCGATGCCGCCCGCCGCGATCAGCTCGGGCGACACCGGCGCAACGTCATGCAGCAGCACGCGATGGCCCGCGGCCAGGAGATGTCCGGCCATCGGCCGTCCCATGGTGCCAAGTCCGATGAAGCCGATGTCGATCATGTCTAATTTTCCTCAGGTCTCGAAGGTTTGCGCCGCGTGCCAGGACAGGCCTTCCAGCGTCGTCGTGCGCGGCTTGTATTCGCAGCCGATCCAGCCGCGATAGCCGATCGCGTCGAGATGGCGGAACAGGAAGGGATAGTTGATCTCGCCGGTGCCCGGCTCGTGACGGCCGGGATTGTCGGCGAGCTGGATGTGGGCGATCTGGGGGAGATATTCCTGCATGGTACGGGCGAGATCGCCCTCCATGATCTGCATGTGGTAGATGTCGTACTGGACGAACAAATTGTTCGACCGCACTTCCGAGATGAGCTGCACCGCCTGCTCGGTGCCGTTGAGGTGGAAACCGGGAATGTCGAGCGTGTTGATCGGCTCGACCAAGAGCTTGATGTTCTCCCGCGCCAGCGTCGAGGCGGCAAAGCGCAAATTACCGACCAGCGTCTCGTTGAGCTCGCGCGGATCGGCATTATCGGGTGCGATGCCGACGAGACAGTTGAGCTGCTCGCAATCGAGCGCCTTGGCATAGTCGATGGCGCGGAACACACCGTCGCGGAATTCGGCGGTGCGATCCGGCAGGATCGCGATGCCGCGCTCGCCCGCCGCCCAATTGCCGGCGGGGAGATTATGCAGCACCTGCGTCAGCCCGTGGGCCTCCAGCTGCTCGCGCAGCTGCGCCTTGTCGAAATCATAGGGAAACAGATACTCGACCCCGGCAAAGCCTGCCGCTTTCGCCGCAGCAAAGCGGTCGAGGAACGGCATCTCGTTGAAGAGCATGGTGAGGTTGGCGGCGAATTTCGGCATGATGCTGTCCCCTATTCCGCCGGCTGAAGCACGCCGGACCGCTTGGTCCCGACCTCGTCGAGGGCCAGGTCCAGCACCTCCTCGAACTCGACGATGTTATCGATCTCCGTCCCCATCGCGATGTTGGTGACGCGCTCGAGAATGAACTCGACCACCACGGGCACGCGGTGCTTCGCCATCAATTCGCGCGCGGTCGCAAACGCGGCCTGCGAGTCCTTGGGATCGGTGACGCGGATCGCCTTGCAGCCGAGGCCTTCGGCGACAGCGACA
>NZ_JBFUES010000366.1:0-6793 GCF_056403875.1 Bradyrhizobium sp. P2_E8 | reverse complement strand
GAACGTGATCCGGCGCAAATCGCTCGAGCCTCGATCGCCATCGGAGGCCGACCACGAGGCGCGCGATGGCGGCGTGCAGTCCGTCGACCGCGCGCTGTCGATCCTCGAAACGCTGTCCGAGGACGACGAAGGCTATCGCCTCAGCGACCTTGCCGTCCGCACCGGCCTGTCGGCCTCGACCGTGCACCGCCTGCTGGCAACGCTGGAAAGCCGCCGCTTCGTGCAGTTCGACCGCGCCGAATCCAAATGGCATGTCGGCGTGCGCAGCTTCACGGTCGGCGCGAGCTTTGCCCGGCGGCGTAATTTCTCCACGCAGGCCATTCCCTATTTGCGCAAGCTGCGCGATCTCACCCGCGAGACCGCCAACCTCGCCGTGGTCGACGACGAGTTCATCATCGTGCTGACCCGCATGGAGAGCCGCGAGATCATGCGCTCGCTGACCCAGGTCGGCGGCCGCGTCGCCATGGTGACGTCAGGCGTCGGCAAGGCCGTGCTCGCGACTTATTCGGACGAGGACGTCGGCGCGGTCATCCGCCATCACGGCATGCCCCGCCTGACCGAGAAGTCGATCGTGCGGCCGGGCGACCTGTTCAAGGAGCTCGCGACGATCCGCAAACAGGGCTTTGCGATCGATGACGAAGAGGCCTGCATGGGCCTGCGCTGTATTGCCGCAGTCGTCTACAACGACTGCGCCGAGCCGCTGGCGGCGATCTCCGTCTCCGGCATGACCAGTCGTCTGACCGACGACAGGTTGCCGGAAATCGGCCAAATCGTGCGCGAGGTCGCCGGCGAGYTGACCGTCGCGCTCGGCGGGGTGATGCCGAAGTCTGGCTAACAAGGAACCGGGCCTGTCGCTGGACAGCATCGGCCGTTTTGGCTGATATGCGACCAAACGACACAATGCGGCAAACGATCAACGACGTCCGCACGAGCCTGGAGAATGCCCCCATGTTTAAATTTCCCGCGCGCCTTGTCGGCGCAGCCGTCGCGCTGACCCTTGCGGCAGCCACGCCTGCCTTCGCCCAGCAGCTCGAGCTCAAGCTGATGGCACCGGCGGCCCCGGGCGGGGGCTGGGACCAGACCGCGCGCTCGATGCAGCAGGCGCTGGTCGCCGCGGGCGTCGCGCGCAGCGTGCAGGTCACCAACGTCCCCGGCGCCGGCGGCAGCGTCGGCATCGCGCAGTTCGTCAACGGCGCCAAGGGCGACGGCAACCAGCTGATGGTGAACGGCTTCGTCATGGTCGGCGCGCTCGCCATGAACAAGTCGCCGGTGACGCTCGAGCAGGTGACGCCGATCGCGCGCCTCACCGAGGAAATCCAGGTGATCGTGGTGCCGGCGAATTCGCCGATCAAGACAGCGCAGGATCTGGCCGCCGCGGTCAAGGCCGATATCGCCAAGGTGACCTTCGCCGGCGGCTCGGCCGGCGGCGTCGACCATGTGATGGCGGCATTGTTCGCCGGCGCCGTCGGCGCCGATGCGAAGAAGATCAACTACATCCCGTTCTCCGGCGGCGGCGAGTCTCTGGCGGCGATCCTCGGCGGCAAGGTCACCGCGGGCATTTCGGGGATGAGCGAATATGAAGGGCAGATCAAGTCCGGCAAGCTGCGCGCGATCGGCGTGACCTCGGAGAAGCGCATCGCAGGCAGCGACATCCCGACCTTCAAGGAGCAGGGCATCGACCTCGTGATCGCCAATTGGCGTTCGGTGGTCGCGCCTCCCGGCATCACGCCGGAGCAGCGCAAGACCTTGAGCGATGCGGTCGAGAAGATGGTGAAGTCGGACGCCTGGAAGGAGATCCTCAAGCAGAAGGGCTGGGAGGACGCCTATCTCGGCGGCGATGCCTTCGCCGACTTCCTGAAGAAGGAAACCGTCCGCGTCACCGACGTGCTGAAATCGGTCGGCCTGGTCAAGTCATGACCTCAGGCGATCCGGCCCAGCCGCCGCGGCGCGTCGATCGCGCCGGCATCGTCATCGCCGCATTGCTCGCAGGTCTTGCCGCGGTGCTGGTCTGGGACGCGCGCGGCCTGCAATCCACCGCAATGTACGGGATGGGGCCGGAGGCGATGCCGGTCGTGATCGCCACCGGCCTTGCGCTGCTCGCGATCGGCAATCTCATCGACGCGCTGCGCGGCAATCTGCCGGCGCGCGAGAGCGCCGATCCCGTGCCTGTGGTCTTGATCCTCGCCGGCCTTGCGCTCCTCATCGCCATCATCGGCTTCGGCGGCGGCTTCATCCTGGCGACGGCGGCGCTGTTCGTCACGACGTCGGCGGCCTTCGGACGCCGTGCCGTCCTTGTCGATTCCGTCATCGCGCTCGTGATGTCGACCCTCATCTATCTCGCGTTCGACCGGCTGTTRACGCTGAGCCTTCCCGCCGGCCCCCTGGAGCGACTGCTGTGATGGACACCTTTGCCGCGCTGGCGCATGGCATGGCGGTCGCCGTCCAGCCGATGAACCTGCTGTATGCTTTGATCGGCGTGTTCCTCGGCACGGCCGTGGGCGTGCTGCCCGGCATCGGCCCGGCGCTGACGGTCGCGCTGCTGCTGCCTGTCACCTACAAGCTCGATCCCGGCGGCTCGCTGATCATGTTTGCCGGCATCTATTATGGCGGCATGTATGGCGGCTCGACCACCGCGATCCTGATCAACACGCCCGGCGAGAGCGCGTCGATGGCGACCGCGCTCGAAGGCAACAAGATGGCCAAGGCCGGCCGCGGCGGGCCGGCGCTCGCGACCTCCGCGATCGGCTCCTTCGTCGCCGGCACCATCGCCACCATCGGGCTCGCCTTTCTCGCGCCCTGGCTGGTCGATTTCGCCGTGCGCTTCGGCCCCGAGGACTATTTCGCGCTGATGTGCGTCGCCTTCGTCACGGTGTCGGCGACCTTCGGCGACTCCCCGATCCGCGGCCTCACCAGCCTGTTCATCGGCCTGACGCTCGGCCTCGTCGGCATCGACAAGCTGACCGGCCAGGCGCGGCTCGCGTTCGGCGTCCCCGAGCTGCTCGACGGTGTCGAGGTGACGACGCTTGCGGTCGGCCTGTTCGCAGTCGGCGAGGCGCTCTACGTCGCATCGCGCCGCCACCACACCGAGGAGAAGCTCGAGCCGGTGCGCGGCTCGCTGTGGATGACGAAGGAAGACTGGAAGCGGTCGTGGAAGCCGTGGCTGCGCGGGACGATGTTCGGCTTCCCGATCGGCGCGCTGCCCGCGGGCGGCGCGGAGATCCCGACTTTCCTGTCCTATTCGACCGAGAAACGGCTGACGAAGTACCCGGAAGAATTCGGCAAGGGTGCGATCGAAGGCGTCGCGGGACCGGAGGCCGCCAACAACGCCTCGGCCGCCGGCACGCTGGTGCCGCTCTTGACGCTGGGATTGCCGACCTCGGCGACGGCCGCGATGATGCTCGCTGGCTTCCAGCAATACGGCCTCAATCCGGGGCCGCTGCTGTTCGCCGAGCGGCCCGACCTCGTGTGGGGCCTGATCGCGAGTCTCTTCATCGCCAACTGCATGCTGCTGGTGCTCAACCTGCCGCTGGTCGGCCTGTGGGTGCGGCTGCTCGCGATCCCGCAGCCATGGCTCTATGCCGGCATTCTCGTCTTCGCGACGATGGGCACCATCGCGGCAAAGCCCTCGGTGGTCGAATTGTCGATGCTGGCCGGCTTCGGCGTGCTCGGCTTCCTGATGCGGCGGTTCGATTTTCCGATCGCGCCCGTCGTCGTCGGCCTGATCCTCGGCCCGATCGCCGAGAGCCAGTTGCGCAGGGCGCTCGCGATCAGCCTCGGCGATCCCATGACGCTGCTCCAGAGCCCGATCTCGGCGACGCTGCTGGGCATCGCGCTGGTTGCGCTGCTGGCCCCATTCGTGCTGAAGGGGATGGGGCGCTTCAAGGCGAACGAGGACTAGCCGTCCCGGCGCGCGCGTCCTTGAATGCTGCGTCCATCCCGTTGAGGAAACGCCATGCCGTCGGAACTTCGCTCGCCCCGTCTCGCCGTCCTGATCGATGCCGACAACGCCTCCGCAAAGATCGCGGATGGACTGTTCGAGGAGATTGCCAAGATCGGCGAAGCCAGCGTTCGCCGCATCTATGGCGACTTCTCCAATGCGCGATCGAGGGGCTGGGCCGACATCCTGTCGAAGCACGCCATCATCCCGCAGCAGCAATTCGCCTATACGACGGGAAAGAACGCGTCCGACATAACCCTGGTCATCGACGCCATGGACCTGCTTCACAGCGGCCGGTTCGACGGCTTCTGTTTGGTGTCTTCAGACAGCGACTTTACCCGTCTGGCCGCCCRCATCCGGGAGCAGGGCGTCGATGTCTTCGGGTTCGGTGAGCAGAAGACGCCGGAAAGCTTCAGGCAGGCCTGCCGAAGGTTCGTCTACACCGAGAACCTGCTTGCCGCCCCGGCGACCACCCAGGACGCCGCCGCGAGATCGACATCGCTTCAGCCGCCTGATGCCGCGACCCCCATCATCAAGAAGGTCATCACCCAGATGGAGAGCGAGGACGGCTGGGTCGCGCTCGGGGAAGTCGGGCGGCAGCTCGCCAACCTGGCGTCGGATTTCGATCCGAGAACGTTCGGGTTCCGCAAGCTGAGCGACCTCGTGCGGAAGACGAACTCGTTCGAGATCGACGAGTCAAAGGGCCGCTCGATGCGGATTCGGGTCAAGCCCGCTGCTGCAGCACCGCCGAGAAGGCGGAACCCGCGCAGGCCTGCACGGGCGGGGGCGGCGGGCGGCTCGGCGCCTAAGGCGTAAGCAGGGCCTGCCGTTATATTTGCGCTTGCCCGCTATGGCGCGGGGCGTAACCATCGCGGGGCCGTAACGCCACGCGAGGGTCCCGATGACCAGACTTACCCGCTTCGCCGTCGCACCGCTGCATTCGATGACCCGGCGTCTGGCCGATGTCGCCTCCGCGCGCGCCGCACCGGATCTCGTGGTCACGGGGGCCCGGGTGCTTTCGACCTATTCGGAGCGCATCCACGCGAACCGCGAGGTCTGGATCACCGGCGGCCGTGTCGCCGCGGTCAAGCCGGCCGGAACAGCCAAGAAGGCGTGGAGCGGCGTCGCGACCTACGACGCGGCCGGCGGCATCATCGCGCCGGGCCTGGTCGATCCGCATATCCACATCGAATCCTCGATGGTGACAGCCTGCGCCTACGCCGAGGCCGCACTGCTGAACGGCACCACCACGATCTTCTGCGACAGCCACGAGATCGGCAACGTCATGGACGTCGCCGGCGTCGAGGCGATGCTGGAGGACGCGCGCGAGGCGCCGCTCTCGATCTTCCTGACGGTGCCGTCGACCGTGCCGGCCACCTCGGCGGAGCTTGAGACGGCGGGCGGCGACCTCACGCCCGACAAGATCGCCGGCCTGTTCGACCGCTGGCCCGAGGCGGTGGCGCTCGGCGAGAAGATGGATTTCGTGCCTGTGACGATGGGCGACGAGCGCAGTCATGCGATCCTCGCCGCCGCCTTGAAGCGCGGACGCCCGGTGTCCGGCCACGTCTACGGCCGCGAGTTCGTCGCGGCCTATGCGGCGAGCGGCGTCACCGACACCCACGAGGCGATCGACCGCGACATCGCCGACGATCTGCTCGACGCCGGCGTCTGGGTGTTCCTGCGCGGCGGCCCGCCGACCACGCCATGGCACTCGCTGCCGCAGGCGATCCGGACGATCACCGAGCTCGGCGCCTCGCACAAGCGCACCGCGGTGTGCACCGACGATCGCGACGCCGACGATCTCCTGCTGTTCGGCCTCGACTGGGTGGTACGCGAAGCGGTGAAGGCGGGGATGTCGCCGGAGCAGGCCTGGTCGATGGGCTCGCTGCACGGCGCCACGCGCTTCGGCATGGAGGGCGATATCGGCGGGCTCGGCGGCGGCCGCCGCGCCGATCTCGTGCTGATGGACGATAATCTCAAGCCGCTATGCACCTGGTATGGCGGCGAGCTCGTGGTCGAGCACCGCAAGATCACGCCGCGCCTCGATCAGGCGTTGTCGCAGCGCTATCAATATCCGAAGGCGGCCTATGCGACCGTGAAGCTGCCGGAGAAGATGAAGCTGACGCCGGAGCTGCCGGCCAAGGCCTGCACCGTCAACGCCATCAAGACCGCGCTGCCCGGCATCACGCTGATCCATGAGAAGGTCGCTATCGAGCCCGCAAAGGATTGGCCGTCGCTGTTCGCGCGCTACGGCCTGTGCTTTGTCACGGTGGTCGAGCGCCACGGCAAATCGGCGGGCAATGTCGCCTATGGCCTGCTGAAGGATTTTGGCCTGAAGCGCGGCGCGGTCGCCTCCAGCGTCGGGCACGACAGCCACAACATCATCGTCGCCGGAACCAACGAGGGCGACATGCAGGTCGCGATCGCGGCGATCAAGGAGCACCAGGGCGCCGTCTGCGTCGTCGCCGACGGCAAGGTGAGGGCGCTGGTGCCGCTGCCCATCGCGGGGCTCCTGTCCGACAAGCGCGTCACGGAGGTGGCCGAAGAGGTCAAGGTGCTGAAGAAGGAATGGGCGGAGGCCGGCTGCACCATCCCCTACATGGGCTTCAATCTCATTCCGCTATCGGTCATTCCGGAAATTCGCATCACCGACAAGGGCCTGGTGCTGGTGCCGCAGATGGAGCTGGCACCGCTGTTCGAGTGATCGCTTTCACAGATATCTCGATCTAACTGATTGAGACGTCCACGATTTTTCCACGGCTGCCGCATCGTGGAAAATAAAATCGATCTCGTTGAGATCGGCTTCTGCGCGCCCGATGATCTCGCTCGCTGACACCACCGAGCGAGGTCCGATAT
>NZ_JBFUES010000365.1:0-6800 GCF_056403875.1 Bradyrhizobium sp. P2_E8 | reverse complement strand
ACATCGCCGTTTCCGTCGGCGGCGCCTCGGCCTTCGTCAAGGCAAAACGCGTGATCCTGGCGACCGGCGCGCTGGAGCGGCCGTTCCCGATTCCGGGCTGGACGCTGCCGGGCGTGATGACCGCCGGTGCGGCGCAGACCATGCTGAAATCATCGGCGCTGGTGCCCGATGGTCGCACGGTGATCGCGGGGCAGGGGCCGCTGCTCTGGCTGCTCGCCGCGCAGATTTTGCGGCTTGGCGGCCGCATCGACCGCATCCTCGACACCACCGAGCGCGGCAATTATTTCGCCGCGCTCCCCCATGCCTTCGCCTTCCTGACCTCGCCCTATTTCGCCAAGGGCCTGTCGATGATGCGTGAGGTGAAGGCGAAGGTGCAGGTCGTCTCCGGCGTCACCGAGCTCTCCGCGTCGGGTGACGGCCAGCTTGCGAATGTGAGCTATGTCGCCGGCGGCAAGCGCGAGACGCTTCCCGCCGATCTCCTGCTGCTGCATCAGGGCGTCGTACCCAACGTCAATCTGGCGATGGCGGCCGGCGTCGAGCATCGCTGGGACGAGCTGCAATTGTGCTGGTCGCCGGTGCTCGATGCAAGCTGTTCATCGTCGGTCGCGGGCATCGCGATCGCCGGCGACGGCGCCGGTATCGGTGGTGCCAATGCCGCCGTGGTCCGTGGCCGCATCGCGGCGCGCGCGGCGGTGGAGGCGTTGGCGCCCGCGGCTGCTGCGAAGCTTCCGGCAATGGCGACTCTCCGCGCCCATCTCGCCAAGGCCGAACGCGGCCGCATTTTCCTCGACACGCTGTTCCGCCCGGCGCCGCAGTTCCGCATTCCCTCAGGCGACACCATCGTCTGTCGCTGCGAAGAGGTGACGGCAAAGGACGTTCTCGACTCCGTCGCGATCGGCGCGACCGGGCCGAACCAGCTCAAGGCCTATCGCCGCACCGGCATGGGCCCGTGCCAGGGCCGGCTCTGCGGCCTCACCGTCACCGAGCTGATGGCGCAGGCCCGCGGAAAGACCCCGCAGGAGATCGGCTATTACCGGCTGCGCGCGCCGGTGAAGCCGATCACGCTCGCTGAGCTCGCCGCCGTCCCGAAGAGCGAAGACGACGTCAASGCGGTGGTGCGCGGATGACTGAGAACGTGGATGCGATCGTCGTCGGCGGCGGCATCCACGGATGCTCGACCACGCTGCATCTGTGCCTTGCGGGCCTGAAGCCGGTGCTGATCGAAAAGGACTATGCCGGCCGGCATGCTTCCRGCGTCAATGCCGGCGGCGTGCGGCAGCTTGCGCGGCACGTCCTCGAAATCCCGCTCTCGATCCGTTCGATGGGAATCTGGGAGAAGATCGCCGACCTCCTCGACGACGATTGCAGTTTCGAGAGCCACGGCCAGGTGCTGGTCGCGGAAAACGAGGACGAGCTTGCGACTTGCCGCGCGCGCGTCGCCGAGCTCAACGCACTCGGCTTCACCCATGAGGAGCTGATCGACGCCACCGAATTGCGGCGGCTGGTGCCCGCGGTGGCCGACAGCTGTCCCGGCGGCGTGGTCTCGCGCCGCGACGGCGCGGCCAATCCTGCGCAAACGACGACCGCGTTCCGGCGCAAGGCCGAACAGCTCGGCGCGACCGTGCGCGAGGGCGTGGCGGCCAGCAACATCCGCTACAGCGACGGCCTCTGGTATGTCGATGTGTGCTCCGACACCTATGCCGCGCCGGTGCTGGTCAACGCTGCCGGCGCCTGGGCCGGGACAATCGCGGCTGCGCTCGGCGAGCCGGTGCCGGTCGAAACCGTGGCGCCGATGCTGATGATCACCTCGCGCGTGCCGCACTTCATCGATCCCGTCGTGATCCTGCGCGGCCGAAAGCTCTCCTTCAAGCAATTCAAGAACGGCACCGTGCTGATCGGCGGCGGGCATCTGGCAACGCCCTATCAGGACCGCAACGAGACGGTGCTGGACTGGAAGAGCCTTGCGATCAGCGCGCGCACCGTGTTCGAGCTGTTTCCGGTGATGCGCAGCGCGACGATCGTCCGTGCCTGGGCCGGCATCGAGGCCAAGATGAAGGACGACATCCCCGTGTTCGGGCCGAGTTCGCGGCACAAGGGCCTCTACCACCAGTTCGGCTTCTCGCTGCACGGTTTTCAGCTCGGCCCCGGTGCCGGCGCCGTGATGGCGGAGCTGATCGTCAACGGCGGCACCCAGACCCGCATCGGCGATCTCGGCATCGACCGCTTCCACCCTTCCACGCTCTAGCAACAAGAGGACATCATGAGCATCACCCGCAGCATTCGCACGCCCATCATGCACCGCGCCGTCGAGGCCAATGGCTTCGTCTTCCTCGGCGGCACCATTGCCGACGACACGTCGGTCTCGATGGGCGATCAGACCCGCAACATCCTCGGCAAGATCGCGGGCTATCTGAAGGAGGCCGGCACCGACAAGAGCCGCGTCGTCAGCGCCTCGATCTTCGTAACCGATCTCTCCAAGAAGAAGGAGATGGACGCGGCCTGGACCGAGTTCTTCGGCGACAACCTGCCGACCCGTGCCACCGTCGGCGTTGCCGATCTCGGCGGCAGCGCGCTGATCGAAGTCGTGGTCACCGCGCTCAAGGGCTGACGGCATCGGCCGATGGGGGACGTCAGCGCGCGACGCGCTGTCGTCCCCTCGGCTTGATCTTGCGCCTCTGCCGGACTAGTTAGAGGCGTCTCAATCAGGAACTTCGCAGCCATGGATTTTACCCCGACCGCAACGCCGATCCGCCTTGCTCACGGGGAATTCCATGCCTGCTTCCATCATCCTGTCGAACCTGTCGCTGTCCACGCCTGACGGCCGTTCTCTTTTTTCCAATCTCGATCTGACATTCGCGGCTGAGCGAGCCGGTCTCGTCGGCCGCAACGGCGTCGGGAAAACCACGCTGCTGGCGTCGATCTGCCGGGAACATGTTCCCCAGTCCGGGCGCATTCTGACCAACGGGACCATCGGCCTGCTGCGCCAGGACGTTCAKCTGCTCACGGGTGCCACCGTGGCCGATCTGTTCGGCGTGCGGGAAGCGCTGGCGCTGCTTCGCCGTGCGGAGCGGGGCGATGCCTCCGCCGACGACATCGCCGCGATCGACTGGACCCTCGAAGCGCGGCTCGCGTCCTCGCTGGCGCGCGTCGGGTTCGATCTTGCGCCCGATACGGAGCTGTCCTGCCTGTCCGGCGGCCAGACGACGCGGGTTCGTCTTGCCGCGCTGGTGTTCGCCGAGCCCGACTTCCTGCTGCTGGATGAGCCCACCAACAATCTCGACCGGGACGGACGCAAGGCCGTGATCGATCTCCTCGCCGCCTGGCGCGGCGGCGCGATCATCGTCAGCCACGATCGGGGCCTGCTCGAAACGGTGGACGCGATCGTCGAGTTGACGTCGCTCGGAGCAACGCGATACGGCGGCAATTGGAGCCGGTACCGCGAGCAGAAGGCCGTCGAGCTCGCTGCCGTCAGGCACGACCTTGCGCATGCCGAGAGGCGGCTGTCCGAGATCGACGGCAAGGCGCAGGACGCCGTGGAGAGGAAGGCGCGCAAGGATAGCGGCGGCAGGAAGAAGCGTGCCAAGGGCGACATGCCGCGCATCCTGGCCGGCGCGCGCCAGGATCGCAGCGAGGACACCGGCGGAAAGACCGCGCAAGTCGCCGAGCGGCGGCGCGCCGAGGCGCTCGAAGCCGTCGACACGGCGCGCCGGCGCATCGAGATGCTCCAGCCGCTGTCCGTGAAATTGCCGCCGACAAACCTGCCGGCGGGCAGGGAGGTGGTTTGGCTCGATCGGGTCAGCGCCGGCTATCATCCGGAGCGGGCGATCCTGCGGCGAGTGTCGCTCACGATCGTCGGGCCGGAGCGCGTTGCGGTGGTCGGGCCAAATGGTTCAGGCAAGACGACGCTGCTGAAACTCATTGCCGGCGAGATCTGCCCCCTTGTGGGGACCGTGAGGGTCAGGCCCGACTTCGCGCTGTTCGACCAGAAGGTCAGCCTGCTCGATCCAGCGATCTCGATCCTGGACAATTTCAGGCGTCGCAATCCAAAGGCGGGCACGAATGAGTGCCATGCCGCTCTTGCGCGCTTCATGTTTCGCGCCGACGCTGCCTCGCAGATCGTCGGGAGCCTGAGCGGTGGACAGCTGCTTCGTGCCGGCCTTGCTTGCGTGTTCGGCGGGACGACGCCGCCCTCACTGCTGATCCTGGACGAGCCGACCAACCATCTGGACATCGCGTCCATTGAAGCCGTCGAAGCAGGCTTGCGGGCCTATGACGGCGCGTTGCTCGTCGTCAGTCATGACGAGACGTTCTTGCAGGCGATAGGGATTACGCGGCGGCTCGATCTTGGCGGTGACCTTGCGGGCTGAGGCCGACCGCTCGGGCCTGCGGAATGATAATGCCGGTCCCGGCCACCGGCGGCGTACCATCCTGGCGCGTCGCCCCTCGCAGTGATTATCAAAAGCCCGACGCCCTGCCCCCAGCGCGTCGGGCGGAAACATTGATTATCAATCGGTGATCCCAACGCCATTGTTGTGGCGCGTATCTCACCAATTATCCACTCCGGGAAACTACCGCGTCGGAACCGGGTTGCTCCTGCCGTCGATCGGTGTCGCTTACCCGCCGCCACCCGGTTCCAGCGCCTCGCCGATCTCCAGCGGATGGGCCATGGTCTCGTGCAGCGCGTCGCGGTCGAGCTCGCCTTCGGAGATGCTGATGACGACGCAGGCGACGCCGTTGCCGATCAGATTGGTCAGCGCGCGGCACTCGCTCATGAACTTGTCGATGCCGACCAGGATCGCGATCGACTGGATCGGGATGTCGGGCACGATCGAGAGTGTCGCGGCGAGCGTGATGAAACCGGCGCCGGTCACGCCCGAGGCGCCCTTCGAGGTGATCATGGCGATGCCGAGGATGCCGATCTCCTGCCAGATCGTCAGATGCGTGTTGGTCGCCTGCGCCAGAAACAGCGTCGCCAGCGTCATGTAGATGTTGGTGCCGTCGAGGTTGAAGCTGTAGCCGGTCGGGATGACGAGGCCGACCACCGAGCGGGAGGCGCCGAGATGCTCCATCTTCTGGATCATCTGCGGCAGCACGGTCTCCGACGACGACGTGCCGAGCACGATCAGCAGCTCGTCCTTGATGTAGGCGATGAAACGCAGGATCGAGAAGCCGGCGAGCCGTGCGATCGCGCCCAGCACGATCAGCACGAACAGGATGCTGGTGAGGTAGAACGTGCCGATCAGGGCGGCGAGGTTGAGCAGCGAGCCGAGGCCATAGGCGCCGACGGTGAAGGCCATCGCGCCGAACGCGCCGATGGGCGCGACGCGCACGATGATGCGGATGATGCCGAAGAACATCTTCGCGGCCTTGTCGACCGCCTCCGCGATCGGCTCGCCGGCCTTGCCGAGGAAGGCGATGGCGAAGCCCGACAGGATCGAGATGAGCAGCACCTGCAACAGGTCGCCGCGCGCAATCGCGCCGAGATAGCTGTCGGGGATGATCGCCATCAGATGGGCGACGATGCCTTCCTCCTTGGCCTTGGTGACGTAGGTCGCGACCGATTTCGGATCGATCGTGGCGGGATCGATGTTGAAGCCGTGTCCGGGCTGGAGCACCTCGCCGACCAGGAGGCCGACCGCGAGCGCGACGGTCGAGACCGTCTCGAAATAGATCAGCGACTTCAGCCCGACCCGGCCGACGCGCTTGAGATCGCCCATCGAGGAGATGCCGTGCACCACGGTGCAGAAGATCACCGGTGCGATCATCATCTTGATCAGTGCGATGAAGCCGTCGCCGAGTGGCTTCAATTCCTTGCCGAAATCGGGATAGAAATAGCCGATGAGCACCCCGAGCGCGATCGCGATCAGAACCTGGATGTAGAGAATCTTGTACCAGGGCTGGTGCCGGCGACGGACGGCTGGCTGGATCGCGATCTGTGTCATAATGTAGACCCCGGAACGTACTGATCTCGCATGATTTGCATCATGTGATGGCCGCCGCGGAAGCAACAATCACATTTTTGTCGGATCGCACGAAGATCGATCGCTGCACCGCAATTGGGGGGAACATGTCGACTGCAACAGGCTCCGACGGGCAGGCGCAAGGCCGTTCACAAGGCTATTTTCCGCGCTGGACGTTGAAGACCTCCGGCGTGATCATGCCCGAAGAGCGGTTGCCCCTGGGCCAGACGATCGTCGCGGGTCTGCAGCACGGCGTCGCGATGTCGGGCGGCACGATCATCGCGCCGCTCTTGATGGGGTTCGATCCCAATGTTGCGCTGCTGTTCTCCGGCATCGGCACGCTGATCTTCTTCGTGGTCGTGGCGGGGCGCGTGCCGAGCTACCTCGGCTCGAGCTTCGCCTTCATAGCCGTCGTCATCGCCGCCACCGGCTATGCCGGGCATGGACCGAATCCGAATCTTTCGGTTGCGCTCGGCGGCATCGTCGGGGCCGGCGTGCTCTACGGCGTGATCGCGCTGGTCGTGATGTGGTCGGGAGTCGGCTGGGTCGAGCGCCTGATGCCGCCGGTCGTCACCGGCGCCGTGGTCGCGGCCATCGGCCTCAATCTCGCGCCGGTCGCCGTCAAGTCGGTGAGTGCTGGTACGTTCGACACCTGGATCGGGCTCGTGACCGTCCTCGTCATCGGTGTGATCGGCGTTGCGGCGCCGGGGATGTGGCGCCGGCTGCCGATCATCCTCGGTGCGATCGGCGGATATCTGTTGTACTGGCTGCTTGCCAACGGCTTCGGTCTCGGCAAGCCGATCGACTTCACCCGGCTCGCGGCCGCGCCGTGGATCGGCT
>NZ_JBFUES010000364.1:0-6800 GCF_056403875.1 Bradyrhizobium sp. P2_E8 | reverse complement strand
TATCAGCGACGAGGACCGCACCGAGGTGATCGAGATCATCCCGGGCATCACCCGGGTGGTCCTGCATTACGGCTTCATGCAGAACCCGACGATCTATGACGGGCTGACGCTCGCCTGCCGCCAGGGCAAGCTGCCCGGCATCGACCTCTCCGACATCACCTATTACGTCGGCCGCGAGACCATCATCCCGCGCGAGGACGTCCCGGGCATGTGGGTCTGGCGCGAAACCGTGTTCGCCTTCCTGCAACGCAACGCCGAACGCTCGGCCGCGTTCTTCGGCGTGCCGACCAAGCAGGTGGTGGAGTTCGGGACGGAGCTGGAGATTTAGGGAAGTTCGTAGCGCGGATGGAGCGCTAGCGTAATCCGGGATTCTTGCCAGGCGCACAGAGGTCCCGGATTTCACTGCGCCCCATCCGGGCTACGGGTACAAACCTGGTCCCGGATTGCGCCGTCAGTCGGCGCTTCGCACCGACCTCCTGCTCCATCCGGGCTACGCGTTACTCGCCGTTCGTCCCGTTCCCGCTCTCCGCCTCTTCCGTGATGTGCTCGACCGAGACGACGTGCTCGTCCTCCGCGGTGTCGAACACGATCACGCCCTGCGTCGAGCGGCCGGCGATGCGGATGCCTTCGACCGGGCAGCGGATCAGCTGGCCCTTGTCGGTGACCAGCATGATTTGATCAGCGTCCTCCACCGGGAAGGACGCAACCAGGTTGCCGTTGCGGTTGTTGACGCTCATGGCGACGATGCCTTTGCCGCCGCGGCCCGTGGTGCGGTACTCGTAGGACGAGGTCCGCTTGCCATAGCCGTTGACGGAGACGGTGAGCACGACCTGCTCGGCCGCCGACATCTCGACATAACGCTCCTGGGCAAGCTGGAAGCTGCCGGATGTCTCCTCGGCCTCGGCGTCCACCGCCGGCTCCTCGGCCGTGGCTTCGCCGGCCACCGCGCGGCGCATCTTCAGGTAGGCCGAGCGTTCGTCCGAGGAGGTCTCGACATGGCGCAGGATCGCCAGCGAAATCACCTTGTCGCCCTCGCCAAGCGCAATGCCGCGCACGCCCATCGAGGTACGCCCGGTGAACACGCGCACGTCGGTGACGGGGAAGCGGATGCACTGGCCGCCGGCGCCGGTCAGCAGCACGTCGTCGTGCTCGGTGCAGATCTGCACGTCGACGATCGACTCGTTCTCGTCGAGCTTCATGGCGATGATGCCGGAACGGCGGACGTCGACGAAGTCGGACAGCTTGTTGCGCCGGACATTGCCGCCTGTCGTCGCGAACATCACGTCGAGGTTGCCCCAGGTCGATTCGTCCTCGGGCAGCGGCATGATCGTGGTAATGCGCTCACCCTGCTCCAGCGGCAGGATGTTGATCAGCGCCTTGCCGCGCGCGTTCGGCGCGGCCATGGGCAGCCGCCAGACCTTTTCCTTGTAGACCTGGCCGCGCGAGGAGAAGAACAGCACCGGCGTGTGCGTGGAGGCGACGAACAGGCGCGAGACGAAATCCTCGTCACGGGTCTGCATGCCGGCGCGGCCCTTCCCGCCGCGGCGCTGCGCCCGGTAGGCCGACAGCGGCACCCGCTTGACATAGCCGGCGTGCGAGACGGTGACGACCATGTCCTCGCGCTGGATCAGGTCCTCGTCCTCGACCTCGCCTTCCTGCTCGATGATCACGGTCCGGCGCGGGGTGGCGAACTCGGCCTTCACCTCGGCGAGCTCAGTCTTGATGATGCCCAGCACGCGCTCGCGCGAGCGCAGGATGTCGAGATAATCGGCGATCTCGCCGGCGAGCTTGTCGAGCTCGTCGCGGATCTCGTCACGGCCGAGTGCGGTGAGGCGCTGAAGGCGCAGATCGAGAATGGCCCTCGCCTGCTCCATCGACAGCCGGATCGTGCCGTCGGCGCTGATGCGGTGGCGCGGATCGTCGATCAGCGTCAGCATGTCCTCGACGTCCCGGGCCTGCCAGTCGCGCGACATCAGGGTGTCGCGGGCGGTGGTCGGGTCGGGCGAGGTCCGGATGACGCGGATCATCTCGTCGATATTGGCGACCGCGATCGCGAGACCGACCAGGATATGGGCGCGATCGCGCGCCTTGGCGAGCAGGTACTTGGTGCGCCGCGTGACGACCCGCTCACGGAAGTCGACGAAGATGGCCAGCAGGTCCTTCAGATGCATGATCCGCGGACGGCCGCTGTCGAGCGCCACCATGTTGACGCCGAAGCTCGTTTGCAGCGGCGTGAATCGGTACAGCTGATTCAGCACCACGTCCGGCACGGCGTCGCGCTTCAATTCGATGACGACGCGGTAGCCGTCGCGGTCCGATTCATCGCGCAGGTCGCCGATGCCCTCGATCTTCTTTTCCTTGACCAGCTCGGCGATGCGCTCGACCATCGTCGCCTTGTTCACCTGGTAGGGAATCTCGGTGATGATGATCGCCTCGCGCTCCTTGCGGATGGTCTCGATCGCGACCTTGCCGCGCATGACGATCGAGCCGCGGCCGAGGTGGTAGGCGGCGCGGATGCCCGCGCGTCCGAGAATGACGCCGCCGGTCGGGAAATCCGGTCCCGGCACGATGTTGATGAGCTCGTCGATGGTGAGCGCAGGGTTGTCGATCAGCGCGACGCAGGCGTCGATGACCTCGCCGAGATTGTGCGGCGGGATGTTGGTCGCCATGCCGACCGCGATGCCGCCGGCGCCGTTGACGAGAAGGTTCGGGAACTTGGCCGGCAGAACCGATGGCTCGGTCTCGTTGTTGTCGTAGTTCGGCTGGAAGTCGACGGTGTCCTTGTCGATGTCGGCCAGCAGAGCCAGCGCCGCCTTGGTCAGGCGCGCTTCGGTGTAACGATAGGCGGCCGGGGGATCGCCGTCGACCGAGCCGAAATTGCCCTGGCCGTCGATCAACGGCACGCGCATCGAGAAGTCCTGCGCCATGCGGACCATGGCGTCGTAGATCGACTGGTCGCCGTGCGGATGATACTTACCGATGACGTCGCCGACCACGCGGGCGGACTTGACGTATTTCTTGTCGGGTGTGTGCCCCTGCTCGTTCATCGAGTACAGGATGCGGCGATGCACCGGCTTCAGACCGTCGCGCGCATCGGGCAGCGCCCGCGCCACGATCACGCTCATGGCGTAGTCGAGATAGGACTTCTTCATCTCCTCGAAGATGGAGACGGGGCGAATATCCGAGGGTTGCGCCGGCTGGTCGCCGGGCTTGTCGTCGTCGTCAGCCAAGGGGAAATCCGGTGAGGTTTTATCTGGGAATCATATAGCGCATCGAGCCCCTGATAACCACCCTTGCGGGGGTAAAGGGAAGCGCTTTTTCCGACTGTTTTTCCAGAGACTTACGCCCTCTCCGGCACCGCCCTGGGCGGGGCCCGGACGAGCCGCCCGAAACCGCCCCTCACGCCCCGAAAATCACGTGGTGCATGATGCGCCCCGGCAGCAACGTGAACAGGCCCGCCACCACCAGCGCGCCGGCGAAGATGAAGATCATCATGCGCCGGTGATCGGCCACGCGATGGGTGTGCGCCCGCCATACCGCAAGCGGCAACACCACCAGTGTGAAGATCGACAGGACATGGATCGGGCTGAACGGTCCGACCAGGCGGATCTGGTGGATCCAGAACGAGGAGGCGGCCACGACCGCCATCAGCACCACCCAGATCCAGCCGATCGTGCGGTGCGGCAGCGTGCCTTTGGGAGCCGCAAACTGGACGAGGCCGAGCACCAGGGCGGCCATGGCGGCAAAGGCATGCAGGGGGATCGCTGGAGCAGCCTGAAGCAGCGGCGCGGGGCTCATGCGGGGCTTCCTCCGATCGACAGGCGGACCATGTGAATGGGATTAACATCAAGTTAATACCATTCACATGCTGCCCGGTCAAAGGCTTGAAGCAGCACATGAGGCACGCCCGGAAAAACCGAGCTTTACGAGCCGATTGGTAAGAAATCCTGTCGCTTTACGCGAGCAAGACGACATTCGGGGCGAAGCGCCCCGCCCGACTCAGAACGGGATGTCGTCGTCCATGTCGCTGTTGCGGCCACCGCCACCGGCAGCAACGGCGCGGCGCGGCGCGCTGCTGACGGGGCCGGAGGAGCCGAAATCGCCGCCCGGCTCCTCGCCGAAGCTGCCGCCTCCCCCGCCGCCGCGGCCGTCGAGCATCGTGAGCGTCGAGTTGAAGCCCTGGAGCACGACTTCGGTGGAGTACTTCTCCACGCCGCTCTGGTCGGTCCATTTGCGGGTCTGGAGCGCGCCCTCGATGTAAACCTTGGCGCCCTTCTTCAGGTACTGCTCGGCGACCTTGCAGAGGCCTTCATTGAAGATCACGACGCGATGCCACTCGGTCTTTTCCTTGCGCTCGCCGCTGTTCTTGTCGCGCCAGGTCTCCGAGGTCGCGATGCTCAAATTCGCGATCGGCCGCCCGTCCTGGGTGCGGCGGATTTCAGGATCCTTGCCGAGATTTCCAACCAGAATGACTTTGTTGACGCTTCCCGCCATCGCCGCTCTCCACTCCGAATGCCGCTGAATTCATAAGGCCCGACCGCGCCCCGCGGTCCTCTGCAACCTGTTGAGGCGACCCTATACGCTTGCGCGGACCGATCAGCCCATCAGCCCTCAGGTTATCCCCATATATAGCATCGGCTACCGGTCTGTTCCAGATTTGTTCCTGCTCGTGCGCGTGCAAAATGTTTGGGCCGGACGGTACCTGCGTGCTGCCCAAATAGTTTGCGCTGGATGGAACCATGGTTTGCGCTGGATGGAACTTTTCCCGGTTCCCGCAAACGACCAAAAGCACTTAACATTCATCAAGTTACACACGTTGCAGTTGCCTTGCGACTGTTGCATTTCGGCGACGGACTCTGCCTCCCGCTTAAGCTACGTTTGCCTTGGAATTAAGTTCATATGGGCGTCGCGCCTGATTGGCCGCTTCGGGGAATTTCAAGAAGCGGATCGAAACTGGGGAGACTGCAGTGAATAAGATTTTGATTGGTACAATCGGTGCAATGGCGTTGAGCCTGTCGGCTCCCGCAAGCGCGGCGGATCTCGCTGCGCGTCCCTATACCAAGGCTCCGCCCCCGATGGTCGCCGCCATCTACGACTGGAGCGGCTTCTACATCGGCATCAACGGTGGTGGCGGTTGGAGCCACAAATGCTGGGACGGTGATCTCGGCGGTGGCATCTTCGTCGGCGAGGGCTGCCACAACGCGACCGGCGGCACGGTCGGTGGCCAGGTCGGATATCGCTGGCAGTCGGCGAATTGGGTGTTCGGCGTCGAAGGCCAGGGCAACTGGGCGGACTTCTCGGGTGACAACATCAGCGCGATCACCGGCCTGCGCGATCGGTCGCAGATCAATGCCTTCGGCCTAATTACCGGCCAGGTCGGTTACGCCTGGAATAACGTGCTGGTCTACGTGAAGGGCGGCGGCGCCGTCGTCAGCGATCGCTATCGCAGCTTCGACGTCGTGTCCGGCCTCGAAGTCGACCGCGCCAACGAGACCCGTTGGGGCGGCGCCGTGGGTGTCGGAGTCGAGTTCGGATTCGCGCCGAACTGGACGGTCGGCTTCGAGTACGACCACCTCTTCATGGGCAACCGCACCATCAATTTCGCCGGCTCCGGCAATTTCGCGATTGCCCCGCTCGGTGCCTTCACACGCGCAGATCGCATCAGCCAGGACGTCGATCTCGCCTTGATCCGCGTGAACTATCGCTGGGGTGGCCCGATCATCGCGAAGTACTGATATCTCGTTGATATCACTGAAGATTGAAGGCCGGCCCTGTGCCGGCCTTTTTTTGTGCGACGGTAGGTCAATGACCGTTACGTTTTGCGACTGTTGTGGCTTTTGAGAGACACAACTTGCAGCTTTGCTGGTGTAAGCACGACATCAGTTGGACCGCAGCGTCCGATGCCCTTCCCGATCGTGGAAGGCACAACAGAAACTGGGACTGGGATTAGGTTGAAAATGAAGAAGGTTTTGTTGGCTTCGGCCTGTTTGTTCGCTCTTGCCGCCCCCGCGTCGGCTGCCGATCTTGCGGCCCGCCCGTACACSAAGGCKCCGRTSGCTGTGGCCTCGGTCTACAACTGGWCCGGCTTCTAYATCGGTATCGTTGGCGGCGGCGCCTGGGAAAACGCTTCGGGCGACCCGAAGATGAAGGGTGGCTTCGTCGGCGGCACCGCCGGCTACAACTGGCAGACCGGCAACGTCGTGTTCGGTGTCGAGGCCGATGGCGCCTGGGCTGACGTCAGCGCTACGGCGACCGGCGCCTCTGTCGTCCCCGGCTTCGGCGTTGTGACCGCGACCGCGACCTCGAAGACCGATGCGATGGGCACCGTGCGCGGCCGCATCGGCTACGCCGTCGACCAGGTCCTGTTCTACGGCACCGGCGGCTACGCCTGGATCGACAACAAGATCAGCCTCTCCGCTCTCGGCGTGACCGCGTCGGACAGCAAGTGGCACTCCGGCTGGACCGTCGGTGCGGGCGTCGAAGCGTTCTTCGCGCCGCAGTGGTCGGTCAAGGGCGAGTACCTCTATCGCAGCCTCGGCGGCGAGACCTACTTCTCGGGCGCCCTCCCCACCGGCACGCTCAACTTCCACACCGTGCAGGTCGGCGTGAACTATCACTTCGGGGGCCCGGTGGTCGCGAAGTACTGAGCTTCGCCACCGACGTCATATCGTCACGAAAKGCCGGCCTCGCGCCGGCCTTTTTGTTTTTCGCGCGGACGAATCCAAGCCAACCGCTCGCCAGCGTTTTCGGAGAGGTGTGGCGCCACGGTGACACAACCTTTGGCTTTAATAGTGTAAAGC
>NZ_JBFUES010000363.1:0-6817 GCF_056403875.1 Bradyrhizobium sp. P2_E8 | reverse complement strand
AGTTGCGATAGCCCAGCCCTTCGTTGATGGCCTGGCGCAGCCGGTGTTCGGGAACGTCGAGCCGTGCCGCCAGCGCGCCGATCGCAAGACCCTCCTGCCGGTAGGTTCGTTCCACGGTCATCAGATGGTCGAGGCGCCGCAGCAGGATGGGATCGATCGCGACCCGCCCCGCAGCGGCGCGATCGGCAATCCGGGCCTGCTTCCGCGTATCGTCGGATGCAATCGCAGCCGTGGCATCGTCGACAGCCACTGCCGGCGCGCTGAACAGGCCGAGGCCGGCAAGCATGGCCACCACGAACAGGCCGAGCGCGGTCGGGAGACTGCCGGGCGCGCCGGGAACCGCGACASGAATTGCGGCGAAGCCGGCGACGGCGACGGCCGCGATGAGCACGACATTGATCGCAAGCATCGCCAGCCGCAGCCGGCGGCGGCGCGCAACCAGATCGGCCCCCCAGGTCTTGACCGTCTGAACCGCGGCAGCGAGGGCCAGCACCAGGGTGGCCAGCGCCAGGACTCGCCCGCCTGCGCCAGCCAAAGCGGGCCAGTGCGACCAGCCCAGCGTAATCGCAAACCCATAGGCCACGATGCTCAGCCACAGGGCGCCGTGCCACCGCTTCAGCACGAAATCGTCGTCGAACGCCGCGCGCGCCCACAGCCAGAATACCGCAGGCTGCGCGGACAGGATCGGCAACACCCACCACCATGACGATTTGGGAAAGAACGGGGCGGTCGCGACGGCGTAGAAGACCCCTCCGGCGGACATGGCCATGCCCAACAGAGCATGTTGACCGGTCGCACGACGCAGCAGCGCCACGAGAATGATCAGCAGGAACACGCCGCTCGTCGCACCGCGGAGCCCAAGATCGATGGCCGTGAGCCCCATCCCGTTCACACCCTGGGAACCCCATTCGAGAGCTCAACTCTCGCATCGCCTTCGCGCGTGCACAACCCAAACTTGCGGCTTTGGCCACTGCTGCGGTCCCCGCTGCAAGTCGATGAATTGATCCAGATCAACGCGTTAACGGCTCGAACGTATCTAAAGTGCGGCAAGGCAACGGCCCGGATGCCGTCCCGATTCCCATACCATTTCGAAGAGACCGAATATGTCGGCCCCTGACGACACGACTGGGCGCGTGCGCCGTAAGCGCATGGAAATTTTCGCCTTCCTGTTCCTGACCGCGATCGTGATGCCCGCCCTCGCGGTTGGGACCGTCGGCTCCTACGGGCTCGGCGTCTGGATCTACCAGATGTTCGCCGGCCCTCCCGGCCCACCGCCCTCCCCGCATTGATCCCCGAAAGCGAAAGACAGGCGTCATGGCCCGAGCTTCACTGAACAAAGGCTTACTCGACAAAGCCACACTCAACCGCCGCGCATTGATCACCGGCCGGGTGCTCACCGCCGACCGCGTCGTCGCGCCGCCAGGCTACGAGATCGCCAGCATCATCGTGCAGGCGCGCCCCGAGCGCCTGGATGAGCTGGAAGCCGAGATCACCGCGCTGCCCGGCTGCGAGATTCACGGCCGCGATCCGCGCGGCAAGCTCGTCGTCGTGACCGAGGCGCCGGATGCCGGCAGCCTCGGCACCCTGCTCAACACCATCCAGTCGCTGCCGAACGTCTATTCGGCCGCGCTCGTCTTCCACGCCATCGAAACCGCCTGAGTCAGGAAGAGCCATCATGACATCGCCGAAGCTCGACCGCCGCCAGATGCTGAAGCTCGAGGCCGCTGCGATCGCGGCCGCTGCCGCTGGGCTCCCGGCACCTGCGCTCGCCGCCAATCTCGTCGCCGAGCGCGACAACAGCGAACTGAAATGGGACAAGGCCGCCTGCCGCTTCTGCGGCACCGGCTGCTCCGTGATGGTCGCGACCAAGGACAACCGCGTCGTCGCCACCCACGGCGACATCAAGGCCGAGGTCAACCGCGGCCTCAACTGCGTCAAGGGTTACTTCCTCTCCAAGATCATGTACGGCCACGACCGCCTGACGCAGCCGATGCTGCGCAAGACGAACGGCAAATACGACAAGAACGGCGACTTCACTCCGGTGTCCTGGACCGAAGCCTTCGACATCATGGAGGCGAAGTGGAAGGAAGCCTTCAAGAAGCGCGGCCCGAACGGCGTCGCCATGTTCGGCTCCGGCCAGTGGACGATCTGGGAAGGCTATGCGGCCTCAAAGCTGTTCAAGGCCGGCTTCCGCACCAACAACATCGACCCCAATGCGCGGCACTGCATGGCCTCCGCCGTCGCCGGCATGATGCGCACCTTCGGCATCGACGAGCCGGCCGGCTGCTATGACGACATCGAGGCGACCGACGCCTTCGTGCTGTGGGGCTCCAACATGGCGGAGATGCACCCCATTCTGTGGACGCGCCTCGCCGACCGCCGGCTGTCCGCGCCGCATGTCCGCGTCGCCGTGCTCTCGACCTTCGAGCACCGCTCGTTCGACCTCGCCGACATTGGCATGGTGTTCAAGCCGCAGACCGACCTCTTCATCCTCAACGCCATCGCCAACCACATCATCAAGACCGGCCGCGTCAACAAGGACTTCGTCGCCGCGCATACGATCTTCAGGCGCGGCCAGACCGACATCGGCTATGGGCTGCGGCCCGAGCATCCGCTGCAGAAGAAGGCGACGGGCGCGGCGAAAGCCAACGACTCCACCGACATGAGCTACGACGAGTACGTCAAGTTCGTCTCGGACTACACGCTGGAGAAGGCAGCCGAGATGTCCGGCGTGCCGATGAACCGGCTGGAGGCGCTTGCCGAGCTCTATGCCGATCCCAAGACCAAGGTGGTCTCGTTCTGGACCATGGGCTTCAACCAGCACACCCGCGGCGTCTGGTGCAACAACCTCGTCTACAACATCCATCTTCTGACCGGAAAGATCTCCTCGCCCGGCAACAGCCCGTTCTCGCTGACCGGCCAGCCCTCGGCCTGCGGCACCGCGCGCGAGGTCGGCACCTTCTCGCACCGCCTGCCCGCCGACATGGTCGTCACCAACAAGGAACACCGCACCAAGACCGAGCATCTCTGGCTGCTGCCCGAAGGCACCATTCCCGACAAGAACGGCGCCCACGCCGTGCTGCAAAGCCGGATGCTGAAGGACGGCCTCATCAACGCCTATTGGGTGCAGGTCAACAACAACCTCCAGGCCGGCCCCAACGCCAACGAGGAGACCTATCCGGGCTTCCGCAACCCCGACAATTTCATCGTGGTCTCGGACGCCTATCCGTCGGTGACGGCGCTGGCCGCCGACCTGATCCTACCGACCGCGATGTGGGTGGAGAAGGAAGGCGCCTACGGCAATGCCGAGCGGCGCACGCAGTTCTGGCACCAACTCGTCAACGCGCCCGGCGAGGCCAGGTCCGATCTCTGGCAGCTCATGGAGTTCTCAAAACGCTTCAAGATCGAGGAGGTCTGGCCGGAGGAGCTGATCGCCAAGAAGCCGGAGGTTCGCGGCAAGACGTTGTTCGACGTGCTCTACAAGAACGGCCAGGTCGACAAGTTTCCGACCTCGGAGATCGAGGAAGGCTACGCCAACGCGGAATCCAAGGCATTCGGCTTCTACGTGCAGAAGGGACTCTTTGAAGAGTACGCCTCGTTCGGCCGCGGCCATGGCCACGACCTAGCGCCGTTCGAGGCCTATCACCGCGAGCGTGGGCTGCGCTGGCCCGTCGTCAACGGCCAGGAAACCAAATGGCGTTTCCGCGAGGGCAGCGATCCCTACGTCAAGCAGGGCACCGACGTGCAGTTCTACGGCTATCCCGACGGCAAGGCGCGCATCTTCGCCCTGCCTTACGAGCCACCGGCGGAATCGCCCGACAGCGAATATCCGTTCTGGCTCTCGACCGGCCGCGTGCTGGAGCATTGGCACTCCGGCACCATGACGCGCCGCGTGCCCGAGCTCTACAAGGCGTTCCCCGAGGCGGTCTGCTTCATGCATCCCGACGATGCGTCGGAAGCCAAGCTCCGGCGCGGCGACGAGGTGAAGGTGGAATCCCGTCGCGGTTTCATCCGCGCCCGCGTCGAGACGCGCGGCCGCGACCGGCCGCCGCGCGGCCTCGTGTTCGTGCCGTGGTTCGACGAATCCAAGATGATCAACAAGGTGACGCTGGATGCCACCGATCCGATCTCGCTGCAGACCGACTACAAGAAATGCGCCGTGCGCATCGAGCGGGTGAACGTGTCATGATGAAACGATTTGGCATGGCCCTGCTCGCGGTCGCGATCGCCGCGGGCGCGAGCTCTCTGACTGCGCAGACGGTGACGTCGGGCCTGCGCGGCCCGGCCCCGCTCAATGACGAGGGCCCGGCGCCGCCGATGCTCCCGAACCGCAACACGTCCGAGCGGGAGGTGCGCAATTATCCGGAGCAGCCGCCGGTGATCCCGCACACGATCGACGGCTATCAGATCGACCTCAACGGCAACAAATGCCTGTCCTGCCATGCACGGGCACGCACCGCGGAATCGCAGGCGCCGATGGTCTCGATCACGCATTTCATGGACCGCGACGGCCAGTTCCTGGCCTCGATCTCGCCGCGGCGCTTCTTCTGCACGGAATGCCACGTGCCGCAGAACACCGCCACGCCGCCCGTCAGCAACGACTTCACCGACATCGACACGCTGCTGTCGCGCGCAAGCCCCGGTGGCCGCCGATGACGACGGCTGCTGACGAGCCCAAGGGAAAGGTGGAAGCCAAGCGTGGCTTTATCCTGCGCTGCTGGGACTTCGCGCGCGAGCTCTGGCAGGTGCTGATCCGGCCGAGCTCGGTGTTCGGGCTCGGCGTGCTGGTGCTGGCCGGCTTTGCCGCCGGCGTGATCTTCTGGGGCGGCTTCAACACCGCGCTGGAACTGACCAACACCGAGAAGTTCTGCACCAGCTGCCACGAGATGAAGGACAACGTCTATGCCGAGCTGAAGTCGACCATCCACTTCAGCAACCGCTCCGGCGTGCGCGCGACCTGCCCGGACTGCCACGTGCCGCACAACTGGACCGACAAGATCGCGCGCAAGATGCAGGCCTCCAAGGAAGTCTGGGGCAAGATCTTCGGCACGATCGACACCCGCGAGAAGTTTCTGGATCACCGGCTGGAGCTTGCCGCGCATGAATGGGCGCGTTTCAAGGCCAACGATTCCCTGGAGTGCCGCAACTGCCACAGCGCCGATTCCATGGACATCACGAAGCAGTCGCCGCGGGCTTCGGTGGCGCACCAGCGCTTCCTGTTCACGGGGGAGAAGACCTGCATCGACTGCCACAAGGGCATCGCCCACCATCTGCCCGACATGCGCGGCGTTCCCGGCTGGCAATAGGATCGCCCGCCCCGCTTGTACCTGGGGCAAACGCACATGACTTCCTGGCGGGGGAGCGCGCGCCTCGTCCTTCGAGACGACCGCTTCCAGCGGTCTCCTCAGGATGAGGCTGAGCGGCACTTTTCCGGTCGAAATTGCTGCCACACACTCCGTCCTCATCCTGAGGGCCCGCCAAAGGCGGGTGTCTCGAAGGATGGGCTGCAGAGCAACGGCCTCAAATGCGATTGCCCTGCGCTTGAACCGGCGGGCCGAATGGTTAGTTTTGAGGGATGGCGAATCGCTTCGGCTCGCCCCTCCTCAAGACAGATATGCCCACATTCACCCCGCATCAGGATGCCGCCCTCAAGGCCGTCGGTGACTGGCTCAAGGCCAAGCCCGGCCGCAATGGCACGCCGCCCGTGTTTCGCCTGTTCGGCTTTGCCGGCACCGGCAAGACCACGCTGGCACGGCACATCGCCGAGGGCGTCGACGGCGAGGTGAAGTTCGCCGCCTTCACCGGCAAGGCGGCGCTGGTGATGCGCAACAAGGGTTGCGACGAGGCCTCCACCATCCACTCGCTGATCTACCGCGCCCGCGAATCCGGCGAGGAGCAGCCGAGCTTCGAATTGTGGGACGACGCGCCGGCGTCCAAAGCCAAGCTGATCGTGATCGACGAATGCTCGATGGTCGATGCCGAACTGGGGCGCGACCYGATGTCGTTCGACTGTCCGCTGCTGGTGCTGGGCGATCCCGCGCAGCTGCCGCCGATCCAGGGCGGCGGCTTCTTCACCAACACCGAGCCCGACGCGATGCTGACCGAGGTGCACCGCCAGGCCCAGGACGATCCGATCGTGCGGATGTCGATGGACGTCCGCGAAGGGCGCGAGCTCGATATCGGCCGCTATGGCGAGAGCGAGGTGGTATCGCGCAAGGAGCTCGATCCCGACCGCGTCATGGGCGCCGACCAGGTGCTGGTCGGCCGCAACAACACGCGACGCGCGTACAACATGCGGGTGCGGCAGCGCCAGAACATCGAGGACGTCTTTCCGGTCGCCGGCGACAAGCTGGTGTGCCTGCGCAACAACCGCAAGAAGGGCCTGTTCAACGGCGGCCTGTGGCGCGTGAAGTCGCGGAACACCTCGCGCTCGAAATCGCGCATCCTCAGCATGCGGCTGTCGCCGGACGAGGATCTTGGCCACAAGGTGACCAAGGTCTCGGTGCGCGCCGACTGCTTCGAGGGCGGCGTCGAGCAGATCGCCTGGGAGCAGCGCAAGCCCTATGACGAGTTCGACTACGGCTACGTGCTGACCGTGCACAAGTCGCAGGGCTCGCAATGGGACGACGTCGTGCTGTTCGACGAGAGTTTTGCGTTTCAGGATAGCCGGGCGCGGTGGCTTTACACGGGGATTACGCGCGCAGCGAAAAGGTTGAGTATTGTCGTTTAAGCGTCGATGCTTTGGCGACGCCGCCGGCTCAACCTCCGCGCGTCGTCCCGGACAAGCGAAGCGCAGATCCGGGACCCATACCCACAG
>NZ_JBFUES010000362.1:0-6832 GCF_056403875.1 Bradyrhizobium sp. P2_E8 | reverse complement strand
CCATCGAGGAAGAGCCTCAGGCGATGGAGGTTGCAGCCGACAGTCCCGATCCGCTGGCGCGCCGGGAGATGACCGAGGAGCTGAAGCGGCTCCTGGAATGTATCGGCCGGCTCGAGCCGGACCGTCAGAGGCTCGTGCTTCTCGCCTACTACAACGGCTGGAGCCGCGAGCAATTGGCGGAGAAATTCGCCGCGCCCGTCAACACGGTGAAGACGTGGCTGCGGCGCAGCATGTTGGATATCCGCGAGTGCCTCGGATTATGAGAGTTTATACTGTGAGGGTGGTTCTGGACTGCAAGTGATGGCCAACACGGAGGACCATATCGCGCTCGCCGCGGAATATGCGCTCGGCACCCTCGACGCCGACGAGCGCGCGCAGGTCGAGATCATGATGGCGGTGGACAAGGCGTTCGCCGATGTCGTGCAGGCCTGGGGCTACCGGCTCGGCGTCCTCAACCAGATGGTCGGCACGATCGAGCCGCGTCCGATCGTGTGGGAGAACATCAGGTCCGAGCTCGCGCGGACGGGCTTTGCGCAGGAGCCGCCCGCGCTGTCCGAAGCCTCGCCGCCGCCACCACCACCTGTACCGGAGACGTCCTCGTTCGACCCTGTCACGCCGGAAACGTCATCGGACCGCACTGAGCAACCGGAGCCGCAGCTTTCCGAAGCCGCGCAGCCCGAAGCCGCGCGACCGCCGTCCGATGCGCTTCCCGACGTCGCGCCGATCTTCATGCCGCAGGTCCATGCGCCCGATCCCGACGTCGCGCGCGCGCCGCCGGCGCCGGTCGTGGACAACACCAATGTGATCCGGCTCGAGCGCCGCGTGAAGCGCTGGCGCTCGATCGCATCCGCCGTCGGCGCGCTTGCGGCGGCGCTGCTGGTGACGCTGTCGCTTCAGATCTTCCTGCCCGATGCGCTGCCGGGCGGCTTGCGCCCTGCACCGCGCATCCAGACGGTCGAGGTGAAGACACCGGCGCCGCTCGCGGCGTCTTCGCAATATGTCGCGCTGTTGCAGGGCCCGGCCGGCGGCCCGGCCTTCATCCTCACCATCGACGGTGCGACGCGGAATTTCACCGTGCGCAAGGTCGGCGCGACGCCGGAGCCCGGCAAGAGCTTCGAGCTCTGGCTGATCTCCGACAAGCTGCCGCGCCCGCGCTCGCTCGGCGTGATCAGCGGCGGCGACTTCACCGCGCGTCCGCTGCTCGCCTCCTACGATGCCGACGTCGTCAACGGCGCGACCTACGCCGTCACCGTCGAGCAGGCCGGCGGCTCGCCCAGCGGCCAGCCGACCTCGGCGCCGGTCTTTACCGGCAAGCTGATCGAGACCGTGCCGCCGTCCCAGCCGCAAGCGCCCGCGAAGAAGTAGTCTGCGCCCGAGCGCCAGCCGTCATCTCCCGCGAAGGCGGGCGATTCAGTACTCCGTGACGGCGGTGATGAACTGATGAGCCGCGGCGTACTGGATACCCCGCCTGCGCGGGGTATGACCGGGACGGGTTTGGCGCGAGGCGTGTAACTTTGTCGCCCCGGTCCATCCCGCCGTCGCATTCCGACAACCCCGGCCAAATCCAGCCCCGATTTGAACCTCTCCGCAATTGGCGGCGTCAAATGCCCGGAATTTGCAGTCGGCGCCGCCAATCATGGTGCCGGAGAGGGGCGAGAAATCAAATGGATGCAGCGAAAACGCCGGGCATCTTCGTTCACCAGTATGCGGGCCTGCCGCAAGGCGCGGCCTTCGAACATTGGCGCGATCGGGCCTTCGGGGCCTGCGGTCTCGACATCGGGCCGAGCCATGGCGACAGCATCGATTGCCGGCTCCAGATCAGCGTGGTCGACAACATCGCGCTGGCTATTCCCGAAGGCGCTTCCGCGCAATATTCACGTAACCAGAGCCACCTTGCCGACGGCAGCGACGATCTCGTCCTGATCGCGGCACATGCGGGCCTCGTCCGCGTCGGGCAGAACGGCCACACCGTCGAGCTCGCGCCGGCGCAGATGGTGCTCGTCGACATGGGCGTCACCGGCACCGTCGGCCACACCGACGAAGATCGCTTCACCACCATCCGCATGCCGCGCCGAGCTCTGCTCGACATCAATCCGCGCGCCGAGGAGAAGCTGTCGCGAGTGCTCTGCGACGGTGCGGTCGCCGAAACCATCTTCCGCTACCATGCGCTCGCCGCCAATCACGGCCCGCATCTCGACGCCGTCGGCCAGCGTCTGTCCGCGCAGCACATGGTCGATCTCGTCGGCCTCCTGCTCGGGACCGATGCCGAGCACGCAAGCCTCGCGCGCGGCCGCGGGCAGGCGGCGGCCCGTCTCGAACTCATGCGCGCCGACGTGATGGCCGCACTCGGCCGCAACGATCTCTGCCTGTCGGAAGTTGCGACGCGCTCGGGCCTGAGCCCGCGCCAGGCGCAGCGCCTGTTCGAGCAGGCCGGCACGACCTTCACCGAATTCGTGCTGGAGCAGCGCCTGTTGCTGGCGCGCAAGCTGCTCGGCGATCCCCGCGCGAGGGCGCGCAAGATCAGCGACATCGCGCATTCCTCGGGCTTCTCGGACCTGTCCTATTTCAACCGCGCCTTCCGCAAGYGCTTTGGTGCAACGCCGTCGGAACTGCGCGAGGCGTGAGCCGGGATTTTGTGCAGCGGCGCGCGCCCGCACAGTTGGTCGGCAGGGGTTATTGAGCTATACCTGCCTGCGCGGGCAGGCCGCAGGATTCCGTTGGAAAGTACAGTAGGCGGACATGGCGCGTATCGTCGTGCTCGGCGCCGGGTTTGCAGGCCTGTGGGCGGCCATCGGTGCTGCACGCAAGCGCGACGAGGTCGGCGCTGCCGGCCGCGACATCGAGATCCGCATCGTCGACCGCAATCCCTACCACAACATCCGGGTACGCAACTACGAGCTCGACCTCAGCGAGGTCGCGCTTCCGCTTGGGCAATTGCTCGATCCGATCGGCGTCACTCACGGCATCGGCGAGGTCGAAGCCATCGATCCGGCACGGCACGAGATCTCGCTGGTCACGAGCGACGGCGAGGAGATCTTGGGCTACGACCGGCTGGTGCTCGCGCTCGGCAGCGAGGTGATGCGTCCCGACATTCCGGGCCTTGCCGACCACGCCTTCGACGTCGACACCTACATTGCGGCCCTGCGCTTAGAGGATCATCTCGTCTCGCTCGGGCGCAGCGTGCCGTCGCCGGGGCGTTCGACGGTCGTTGTGGTCGGCGCCGGCTTTACCGGCATCGAGGTCGCGGCCGAGATGCCGGACCGGCTGGCGCGTGCCGGGATCACCGGCAGCCGCCGCATCATCCTGGTTGATCCCAATCCGACGGTCGGCGCCACCATCGGCGCGCATGCGCGTCCCGTCATCGAGACGGCGTTGTCGTCGCTCGACATCGAGACGCGCCTTGGCGCGCGTGTCGTATCGGTCGAGGCGGCCGGCGTGCACCTGAGCTCGGGCGAATTCATCGCGGCCCAGACGGTGATCTGGTGCGCTGGGCTACGCGCGAGCCGGCTGGCCACGAGCTTTCCGGGCGCGCGCGATCGCCTCGGGCGCCTTCTGGTCGATCCGTTCATGCGGGTTGCTGATCTGCGTGGCGTGTTCGCGGCCGGCGACGTCGCCTCCAGCGTGGTCGACGGACTGCATCCGACCGTGATGTCCTGCCAGTTCGCCCGCCCCATGGGCCGCTTCGCCGGCCACAATGTCGTGGCCGATCTCCTGCGCCTGCCGATGCTGCCGCTGCGGATCGACTGGTACGTCACCGTGCTCGATCTCGGCAGCTGGGGCGCGCTCTATACGGAGGGGTGGGATCGCGAGGTCCGCGCCACCGGCGCGGCCGCGAAGGCGACGAAGCAGACCATCAACCGCAAGCGCATCTATCCGCCGCTCAGCGGAAGCAAGGAGGAGCTGTTCGCTGCGGCCGCGCCGACCGTGCAGGCGCCGCCGCCGACGTATGGGGTGGATAGGACGCGTTAGGAGTAGGAGTGCTCGGCTTCGATCGTTGTCTCGCGATCGCTCACGCCAATTTCGGTGTCATCGTCCGCCTTGTGCGCGATTGCGCACTGGGGCGGACGATCGAGTATTCCAGAGGCGATGAGATGATACGGAGGAGCCGCGGCGTACTGGATTCCCCGTATTCGCGGGGAATGACAGTTGTGTTTGGAGCGGCAGTGCTGGCTACATCCGCGCCGAATTCATTCCCGCAACACCACCCCAGACATGAGAAAGCGCCCGTGGGGGGCGGGCGCTTTCTGTAGTCGACTTGGGGTTGGGGTCGTCTACATATCCACGTGGCCTTTGGGGGGCTGGTAAAGAGCCGCGTGAATTCATAAAACTCGTCAGATCTCCTTAGCGAACGAGGGATGCGTTCGAGCTGGTGATAACAACCGGCTTGCCGGCCTTGATGACGCGAGCCGTCTGGGTCAGACCTTCATCCGAACCCGTGCGTGCCGTGATGCCGAAGCCTGCCACCGCGATCCCTGCGACGAGGGCTACGACCACGATCTTCAGGTGGGTCGAGCGATCTGCGCTGTAAATCGAGTGGTTCATGGAAGGCTCCTGCCGCCATCTACCCGAAGTAGTCGCTACCCTGTTCGGGCAGGTTCATGCTTCCGGTGCCCAACAACCTAGTATTGGGGGGATTCGTTCCCAAGGGGCGGTCACAAGAGCGTGAAAGGACGTGAAGGATCGCGATCAAAGGCGTCCTTCGATCGTGTAATTCTATAATTATTTCAAAGTCGTAACGTGCCTGTGAGGCGTCTTGTCCGCATTTGGTCGACAAGGCGCCAGGAACTCAAAAACCATTTGCCTGTGGCCGAAAAACACACGGCTTCTTAAGGCAAATCAGATGCTTCCGACCGTTTTCAGCCTCGCCCTGGGGTGGATTTCAGCCTGCGACAGCACCGTCGTCTGGGCCCGGAACCGCTCGACGAGAGAGCGGACGAAGGGACGAATTGCCGCAGACGTGACCAGCACCGGCGCCTCGCCTTCGCGCGCGGCGCGCTCGAACGCCTCGCGAACGGCGGTCATGAATTCCGACAGCTTCGAGGGCTGCATCGCGAGGCTGCGCTCCTCGCCCTGGCCGATGATGGATTCGGCGAAGGCCTGCTCCCAGCGCGCCGACAGCGCGATCAGCGGCAGATAGCCGTTGTAGGAGGTGTTCTGTGCGCAGATCTGCCGCGCCAGGCGGGCACGGACGTGCTCGACCATGGTGGCGGGATTGCGCGAGAAGGCGAGCGAGTCGGCGATGCCCTCGAGGATGGTGGAGAGATCGCGGATCGAGATGCGCTCGGCGAGCAGCAGCTGCAGCACGCGCTGGATGCCGGAGACCGTGACCTGTCCGGGGACGATGTCCTTGACCAGCTCGCTCTGCTCCTTCGGCAGCTCCTTGAGCAGCTTCTGCACCTCGCCATAGGAGAGCAGGTCCGACATGTTGGCCTTGAGCAGCTCGGTGAGGTGGGTCGAGAGCACGGTCGCGGCGTCGACCACGGTGTAGCCCTTGAGCGAAGCCTCTTCCTTGAGACTGGCATCGACCCAGGTCGCGGGCAGGCCGAAGGTCGGCTCGGTGGTGTGGATGCCGGGCACCTGAACCTGGCTGCCGCCGGGGTCCATGACCATGAACTGGTTCGGCCAGATCTTGCCGGTGCCGGCGTCGACCTCCTTGATCTTGATGATGTAGGTGTTGGCTTCGAGCTGGACGTTGTCGAGGATGCGCACCGCCGGCATCACAAAGCCCATCTCGATCGCGAGCGAGCGGCGCAGCGCCTTGATCTGCTCGGTGAGGCGGTCGGTGCCGTCGGGGCCGTTGACGAGCGGCAGCAGCGCATAGCCGAGCTCGATCTTGAGGTCGTCGATCTTCAGCGCCGCCGAGATCGGCTCTTCGGTCGCAGCCGTGCCCGGCGCACCGGGCGTACCGGCAGCGGGCGCGGCCTTGGCAGCTTCGTCAGCCTTGGCGGTGGCGCGGTTGCGGTTGCGCGCGGTCCAGGCCAGCGCGCCGGCGCCGGCGCCGAGCGCGAGGAAGGGAATGGTCGGAATGCCCGGCAGCGCCGCCAGCACCAGCATGACGGCCGAGGACATCGCCAGCGCCTGCGGATAGCCGGAGAACTGCTTCATCAGCGCCTTGTCGGCGGCGCCGGAGACGCCGGCCTTGGAGACGAGCAGGCCGGCCGCGGTCGAGACGATCAGCGCCGGCACCTGGGTGACGAGGCCGTCACCGACCGTCAGCAGCGTGTAGCTGCGCCCGGCGTCGGCAAAGGACAGGCCCTGCTGCGCCACGCCGATGATCATGCCGCCGACGACGTTGATGAAGACGATCAGAAGGCCGGCGATGGCATCGCCGCGGACGAATTTCGAGGCACCGTCCATGGCGCCGAAGAAGCCGCTCTCGTCCTCCAGCGCCTTGCGGCGCTCCTTGGCGACCTTCTCGTCGATCAGGCCGGCGGAGAGATCGGCGTCGATCGCCATCTGCTTGCCCGGCATGGCGTCGAGGTGGAAGCGCGCGGCGACTTCGGCGATGCGGCCCGAACCCTTGGTGATGACGACGAAGTTGACGATGATCAGGATGGCGAAAACGATGATGCCGATGACGAAATTGCCGCCCATCACGAAGCTGCCGAAGGCTTCGATGACGTGACCGGCGGCATCCGTGCCCTCGTGCCCGTGCGACAGGATCAGTCGGGTCGAGGCCATGTTGAGCGACAGCCGCAGCATGGTCGAGATCAGCAGGATGGTCGGGAAGGCGGAGAATTCCAGCGGCGCCTGGATGAACAGCGACGTCATCAGGATCAGGATCGAGAGCGTGATCGAGATCGCCAGGAACAGGTCCAGCACGATCGCGGGC
>NZ_JBFUES010000361.1:0-6835 GCF_056403875.1 Bradyrhizobium sp. P2_E8 | reverse complement strand
GCACGGAATTGACGGTGACGCCGGTGCCGCGGGTGAGCTGCGCCAGACCGCGCCCGACCGAGAGCTGGGCGGTCTTGCTCATGCCGTAGTGGATCATCTCGACGGGAATGTTGAGGCCTGATTCCGAGGAGATGAAGACGATGCGGCCCCAGTTGCGCTTGAGCATGCCCTTCAGATACGCGCGCGACAGCCGCACGCCGCTCATGACGTTGACCTCGAAGAAGCGGCTCCAGTCCTCGTCGGGGATCTCGAAAAAGTCCTTTGGCTCGAAGATCCCGGCATTGTTGATAAGGATGTCGACCTCTGGCAGCGCCGCCACGAGCGCCTTGCAGCCCGCCGCGGTCGACACATCGGCAGCGATGCCGCGCACATTGCCACCCGCCGCTTCCAGCTTGCGCACGGCGGCATCGACCTTGTCCTGGCCGCGCCCGTTGATCACGACGCTCGCGCCCGAGGCGGCAAGGCCCTTGGCAATGGCGTGGCCGATGCCGGCGGTCGAGCCGGTCACCAGTGCAGTTTTTCCGGAAAGGTCGATATTCATGTAGTATCTCCATCAGATCGATGATGCGAATATCGGGCGCGGCGGATCGTGCCGCAATCGGCGCTCACCAATCAGTGAGACGCCGAGCACTTTTCCTGCGACAACGTGGACACCCTGCCTGAACCGCTGCTGGAACGATTATTGCTAGCAGCACGGCGTCTCATGTGAACACGGAAGAATTATGCGATGAAGCGAACGGCTCTCACGATTTTCCTCGGACTGGTCGGCTTGATGGGCGGCAATTCGCTCGCGCCGGCTCAAGCGGTCTATCCGGAGAAATCGTTGCAATTGATCTGCCCCTTCCCGCCGGGCGGCGCTTCCGACGTGGTCGCGCGCATCATCGGCAGCGAGCTGGAGACGCGGCTCGGCAAGCCCGTGATCATCATGAACCGTCCCGGGGGCGGCACCACCATCGCGGCCAAGGAAGTCGCGCGCTCGGCGCCTGACGGATACACCCTGTTCTTCAGCTCGAACTCGAGCTTCACGCTGCCGGCGGCCGTGAAGGAAAGCGTGCCTTACGACGCGGCCAAGGATTTCGAGCCGCTCGGCCAGGTCGGCAAGATCACGCTGGCGCTGGTCACCTACAAGGACAATCCGGTCAACGACGTGGCTGCGCTGGTCGCCGAAGCGAAGGCCAATCCCGACAAGCTGTCGCTCGCATCCTTCGGCGTCGCGACCGTCTCGCATTTCGCCGGCGAGCTGTTCAAGTCGAGTGCCGGGGTCAAGATGGTCCACCTGCCCTACAAGGGCAGTGCACCGGCGATGAACGATCTCATCGGCAAGCACATTCAGTACCACGTCGACACCGTGATCGCCGTGAAGCCGCAGATCGAGGCCGGCACCGTCAAGGTGCTCGCGGTGTTCTCGGGCAAACGCACGTCCTACCTGCCCGACGTGCCGACGCTTGCCGAACTCGGCTATGGCAACATCGACTTCGCGTCCTGGGGCGCGGTGGTCGCGCCCAAGGGGCTGCCGCCGGCCGTTCGCGACAAGCTGTCGGCGACGCTGGAGGAGATCATCAACGGCCCTTCCGTCATCGAGCGCTTCACCAAGGTCGGCTTCGAACCAGGCTTCACGCGCTACAGCGATTGGGCAGGAGCCATCGGCAAGGAGACCGCCGAGATGAAGGAGATCGCGCAAAGGGCGGGGATCAAGGAAGAATAGTCTCGCCGATCTTCGCCAGTCCCAAAAACAAAAGCGGCGCCCGAGGGCGCCGCTTTCAATTCCGTACCCGCTGAAACGGCTTTAGCTAGCGCTACCTCTGAGAACAGCGCGCTCTTTCGTGCCGTCCAAGACCTGATCAAGGTCCTTGGCGAAGGCGTTGACGAGCGCATATTCTGTCAAGAAGCGGATCGTGGCCGAGCTCGGCGCGTCAATAACAGTCGCTTGGCGATAGTCAGAAACAAGGTCGACCTGGACGAGAAGGATACCTCTGGCGTTGTAGGGCTTGACCGTCACTCGAAGATGACACTGGAAATCTTCGTCTTTGCCCACACCACCTTCGATTGTCGGTGGCRCTGTCGAACTCAAGGGAAAGGAGCTCAGAGAAGTGACAAAGAGTTCCTTTACATTCGACCGGTTGAACCACGCTGAAGCTTGGCCAGAAAATGTGCCTGATCTCACTACCGCCGTGAGTTCACCCAGCCATTGATCGTCCGGCACGTATGTGAGTTGTAATTCCGCATCACTCATGGCTCTAACGCCTCCACAATCCGAGCCAATTGCCACCTGGACAGCGCAGTAGCAACGAAAAGAGCGCGCAAAGCTGAGAGCAACAAAAAAGCGGCGCTCCAAGGCGCCGCTTTCTCAACTAAATGCCAGCCGACTTACGCCGCCTCGGCGTCCTTCTCCTGCACCGGACCGGAATCCTGGCCCTTGGCATCGACGTCGCGATCGACGAACTCGATCACGGCCATCGCGGCGTTGTCGCCGTAGCGGAAGCCGGCCTTGATGATGCGGGTGTAGCCGCCCTGGCGGTCCTTGTAACGGGTCGCCAGCACGTCGAACAGCTTCCTGACCTGATCCTTGTCGCGCATCTCGGAGATGGCCTGGCGGCGCATGGACAGCCCGCCCTTCTTGCCGAGGGTGACCAGCTTCTCCACGATCGGGCGCAATTCCTTCGCCTTCGGGAGCGTGGTGACGATCTGCTCGTGCTTGATCAGCGCGGCTGCCATGTTGGCGAACATCGCCCTGCGGTGCTCGGCCGTGCGGTTGAGCTTCCGATGAACCTTGCCGTGACGCATGTAACTATTCCTTACGTTAAAACTGCCGCGACGGTTCGTCGGACATGTTGCTCAGGTGGGCTGCCTGCGTTCGCCCGGTCGTCATTCCGGGGCGGCTCGCAGAGCCGAACCCGGAATCTCGAGGTTCCACAACGCGCAATTGCGCATTGGACGATGCTTGCGCATCGCCCCGGAACGACGAATCTCAGTAGTGATCTTCGAAGCGCTTGGCGAGCTCGTCGATGTTCTCCGGCGGCCAGCCCGGCACTTCCATGCCGAGATGCAGACCCATCTGGGCCAGCACTTCCTTGATCTCGTTCAGCGACTTGYGGCCGAAGTTCGGGGTGCGGAGCATTTCCGCTTCGCTCTTCTGCACGAGGTCGCCGATGTAGACGATGTTGTCGTTCTTCAAGCAGTTGGCCGAACGCACCGACAGCTCGAGCTCGTCCACCTTCTTGAGGAAGGCCGGGTTGAAGGCGAGGTCCGGGATGATCTCCTGGGCGACTTCCTTGCGCGGCTCTTCGAAGTTGACGAACACGTTGAGCTGATCCTGGAGGATGCGCGCGGCGTAAGCCACGGAATCATCCGGCGTCAGCGCGCCGTTGGTTTCGATCGTCATGGTCAGCTTGTCGTAGTCGAGGATCTGGCCCTCGCGGGTGTTCTCGACCTTGTAGGAGACCTTGCGGACCGGCGAGTACAGGCTGTCGACCGGGATCAGGCCGATCGGCGCGTCCTCGGGACGGTTGCGCTCGGCGGGCACGTAGCCCTTGCCGGTCGCGACGGTGAACTCCATGCGGATCTCGGCGCCTTCGTCGAGCGTGCAGATCTGGAGGTCCGGGTTGAGCACGACGACGTCGCCGACGGTCTGGATGTCGCCGGCGGTCACGACGCCCGGGCCCTGCTTCTTCACGACCATGCGCTTGGGGCCCTCGCCCTGCATCTTGATCGAGATGTCCTTGATGTTGAGCACGATGTCGGTGACGTCCTCACGGACGCCCGCGATCGAGGAGAACTCGTGCAGCACGCCGTCGATGTGCACCGACTGCACCGCCGCGCCCTGGAGCGAGGAGAGCAGGATGCGGCGCAGCGCGTTGCCGAGGGTCTGGCCGAAGCCGCGCTCGAGCGGCTCGGCGACGATGGTCGCGAAACGGGCCGGATCGCTGCCGGGCTGGATCTGGAGCTTGTTCGGCCGAATCAGTTCTTGCCAATTTTTCTGGATCGTCACTGTTTCACCCATACAGGCCAGTCAAACTGCTGGTGCAGACACTGGCGTTGGAGAAAGGCCGCGGATCATTCGCGCGGCTTTGCAAAAGTCATTGCGGGCGCCGATGCGCCCGCAACTTCGTATCAAACGCGCCGACGCTTGCGGGGACGGCAACCGTTATGCGGGATCGTGGTCACATCGCGGATCGAGGTGACGGTGAAGCCTGCGGCCTGGAGCGCGCGGAGCGCCGACTCGCGGCCCGAACCGGGACCGGCGACTTCGACTTCCAGCGTGCGCATGCCGTGCTCCTGCGCCTTCTTCGACACGTCCTCGGCGGCAACCTGCGCCGCGTACGGGGTCGACTTGCGCGAGCCCTTGAAGCCCATCGTGCCGGCGGAGGACCAGGCAATCGTGTTGCCCTGCGCGTCGGTGATGGTGATGGTCGTGTTGTTGAACGACGAGTTCACGTGCGCAACGCCGGAGGCGATGTTCTTGCGTTCACGACGGCGAACGCGGGTGGCTTCCTTGCCCATTGAGTACCTTTCCTGGAGATCTCAAACGCCGCCGTAATGCCAGCGGCTACACCTGTGGAACGAAAGGCGCGTGGCGAACGGGTCATCCCCGGTTCGCCACACGCCGCGATTGGATTCGAAAACTTACTTCTTCTTGCCGGCGATGGCCTTGGCCGGGCCCTTGCGCGTGCGCGCATTGGTGTGGGTACGCTGACCGCGCACCGGCAGACCACGACGATGACGCAGGCCGCGATAGCAGCCGAGGTCCATCAGACGCTTGATGTTGATGCCGACCTCACGACGCAGGTCACCCTCGACGAGATAGTCGCGGTCGATGACTTCGCGGATCTGGAGCACTTCGGCGTCGCTGAGCTGATTGACGCGACGATCCACCGGGATCTTCACCTTCTCCATGATCTCACCGGCGATCTTCTGACCGATGCCATGGATGTACTGGAGCGCGATCAGCACGCGCTTGTTGGTGGGAATGTTCACGCCGGCAATACGGGCCACGGCCTTCTCTCCTGTTGCCGGTCCTCGTCAGGACCAGGCTTTAAGTGCTTGTGTTCTCGGGCAGGTGTTCACAAACGCGAACACGACGCCCACCCCCGGTCTTCCTGGGGCCCGGCATCGTCTGAAACTATCCGACTTGGATGCGGGGCTTATTAAGGGATTCCGGGGGCTTTCGTCAACCGCTGCTAGCGCTTAGCTCGCTTTTTCGTGACCTTTTTTGCAGCCYTTTTGGCACCCTTTTTGACAGCCTTCTTGGCGGTCTTCTTGGCAGCCTTCTTTACCGCCTTCTTGGCGGTGGTCTTGCCCGCCTTCTTGGAGCCCTTCACGGCCTTCTTGGCCGCCTTTTTAGCGGATTTGGCGGGTTTTTTGGCCGCTTTCGCTGGCTTCTTGGCAGTTTTCGCCTTGGCGGCCCCCTTCTTGGCCGGCGCTGCCTTGGCCGCGTTCTTGGCGGTTCCCTTGGCAGTTCCCTTGGCATGCGTCTTGGGCTCGACTGCCCCGAGCGCCAGGAGCTGGCGGTGGATCGCACGGGTGACCTCGTCGATCGCCATCATGCCATCGATGGTCGAGAGCTTCCGCCGCTCGGAATAGTAGTGAATCAGGGGCTCCGTCTGGCTGCGGTAGCTGGCGAGCCGCTTGGCCAGGACCTCCGGGGTGTCGTCGAGCCGAACCTCCTCACCGCGCTCCCGCATCTGGGCGACTCGGGTCTCGACGCGACTCAGCAGCGCGCTTTCGTTGACGCGGAGCTCGATCACGGCGTCGAGCTTGAGGTGCTTGTGCCTCAGCAGCTCGTCCAGCGCCTCGGCCTGCGGCACGGTGCGCGGGAAACCGTCGAGGATGAAACCGTTCCTGGCGTCCGGCTGGTCGATCCGGTCGGAGATGATTCCGACCACGACGTCGTCGGGCACGAGGCCGCCGCTGGCCATGATCTCCTTGGCCTTCAGCCCCACTGGCGTTCCCGCCGCCACGGCCGCGCGCAGCATCTCGCCGGTCGAGAGCTGGACGATACCATAGCGCCGTACCAGCAGCTGCGCCTGGGTCCCCTTGCCCGACCCCGGCGGTCCCAGAAGTATAATTCTCATCGGCGTACGCCCCCCGGATTGGTGAGCGATACGTCGCGCACCTGTGTTTTGATATCAAGAGCGGTGCCAACCACAACCAGCGCTCCACCGCCATTGACGATCATACTATAAGGCAGCCCGATCCCGTAAAGCTCGAAGACCTCTGGAATCAACTGCAATGCCGTCAGGTGGACGGCTCCGACGACCGTCGTCAATGATACGACGCGGTCGAGATAGTCGGCAGTCGCCTCGCCCGCTGCAACACCGGGAATTGTGCCGTTACGCTGCGCCAGAGATTTGGCCGTGTATTCAGGGTCGACGACATTGGCCGTGTAGACGAAGGCGAGCACGAACACCGCGATCGACACCAGGATCATGTGAGCAGGCTGCCCCAATTGGAGATGCCGGTACGCCGCGGCGACCAGAGGGTGATCGCTACCCAGGACCAAGCCCGCAACGGCAAGCGGTAGAAAGAAGATCCACGGCGCCACGGTGACCGGAATCAGGAACCCGGCACTGTTGAGCTTGACCGGCAGCATCGCATCGCGCACCGGCAGTTGCCGGGTGCCGAAATTGAGCGCGCCAAACTGGACGCTTATATTTCGCCGCGCGCCTTCGACGAGGACGATCACGACGACGGTCGCGATCCAGAACAGGGCATGGCCGAGCACGAGATTGCTCGATATCGCACCCTGCCGCATGAGATCCAGGATGCCGGCGATGTCGCGCGGAAGCGCAACGACAATGCCGACGCTCAGGATCAGCGCCAGGCCATTGCCGATGCC
>NZ_JBFUES010000360.1:0-6835 GCF_056403875.1 Bradyrhizobium sp. P2_E8 | reverse complement strand
GCATCAGGCTGATCTGGGCACCGGTCGAAGGCGTCAATGTCGACCAGCCGCCTCCGCCGCCGCGCGGCGGCTTCTTCCTGCAAGGTTTCCTGGTGCTGCTGTCGAACCCGAAGGTGCTGGTGTTCTTCGGCGCCTTCATCCCGCAGTTCATGGACATGAACCGCGACCACTTCCCGCAAGTCGCGCTGCTGGGCGCAACTTTCATGGTCACCGCGGCGATGACGGACGCGCTCTATGCGATTGCAGCCGGGCGCGCCCGAAAATTCTTCTCGGCCCGCCGCACGCGAATGATGTCGCGTATCTCCGGCGGCTTCATGATCGGCGGCGGTATCTGGCTGGCGCTGACGCGGGCGAAATAACCTCCTGACGGGGTTTGGTTTGAACCCTTCGCGGCGGCAATGCGTCCAATCGGGCATTGCCGCTGACGAAGGATTTTGCCGTGCCTGATCTGCCCCCGCTCGTTTACGCGATGCTGCTTGCGCCGCTCGCGCTGATCCTGATTGCCGCTGTTGTGAAGACCTGGCAGGCGCGCGAGGCGCGGAGCTGGCCGCAGGCCCCCGGCAAGGTGGTCACATCGGTTGCCGAGGTGCGCGAGGTCAGGGTGTCCGACGACGAGCGCGAGGACGGCTATCGGACGGAGAATCGCAACTTCGCCAACGTGACCTACGAATATTCGGTCGGCGGCCGCAAGCTGCGCAACAACCGCATCTCGATCGGCGAAGACCTCGGCGATTTCCAGGTCGCCGAGAAGCTCGCGAAATATCCCGCCGGCAGCATCGTCACCGTCTACTACAATCCGCGCCATCCCGATCAGGCCGTGCTGGAGCGCGATCTGCCCAAGGGCCTGTGGGGCTGTCTCGGCATCGGCACGGTGATCGTGCTCGCCATCGTGTTCGGCTCGGCGTTCGGTCTCAACCAGAGTTACCAATATCTCGCCCATCACGTCGCGCGGCCCGATCTCGCAGGCCTGGTCGTTGCCTTCGGCGCGTTCGGCCTCGTCATCGCGCTGATGGCGTGGGCCGTGCAGCGGCAGGCCTCGATGGCGACGCGGTGGCCGACCGTGCCGGGCACGATCAAGCTGTCGGGAATGGAGGAATATCACCAGGCCAGCGAGCCGGGCGAGCGCCGCGGCACAGAGATGTTCGGCAAGCGCGTGACCTACACCTACCTCTACCAGAACGTCAGCTACACCAATGAATGCGCGCGCGTCGCGGCAGGAACGCCGTCGGCTTCCGACGAGATGCTGCGAAAGCTGATGTCGCGCTATCAGGACGGCGCGACCGTCGAGGTTCGTGTCAACCCCGACAACCCGGCCGAGGCCACGCTCGACGCGCGCGGCGACGGCCGCATCGCCTACGTGCTGTGGGGCATCGCCGCGATCTTTGCCGCGCTGGCGGTGTTCGTGGCGACGCGTGGCGGCTAATCGACCAACCTCTCCGCGCGCAGCTCCAGCTCGATCTCCGCAAAGATCCTTGCCAACCGCTCGGCCCATTGCCGCTGGCCGGACTGGTCCGCGATCAGATCCTGGCGGATCTCGATGCCAGTGCTGACGAGGCCACGGGCTTCGCCATGCACGGGGATGGTGTAGTCGGTGAGGTCGTTGACGGCATAGGGCTCGTTGTCGCCGACGACGAGATCGCTCTCGGCGTGGAGATGCTTCAGCAGGAGCTGCGGCAGCACGGTGTCGCGGTTGTAGAGTGCGCCGATATGCCAGGGTCGCTCGACACCGGCATAGACCGGCGTGAAGCTGTGCAGCGACACCAGCACGGTCGGCCGCTTGTCGTGCAGGCGGCGGCCGATCGTGGCATCGATTCGATGATGGTAGGGCTCGAAAATCTCGCGCCGCCTTGCCGCGCGCTCGCCCGCGGAGATTGCCTCATTGCCCGGGATTGCCGTTGCCTCGGACATCACGGGAATCGAGCTCACGGCGCCCGGCGGGCGGTTGCAGTCGATCACGAGCCGCGAATAACGCTGCGCGATCAGGTGGGTGTCGAGCATTTCTGCCAGCCGGTCGGCGACGCCGGCAATGCCGATGTCCCAGGCGATGTGCCGCGTCAGCTCGTTCTCGGCGACGCCGAGATCGCCGAGCGCGCGCGGCAGTACCCGCCCGTAATGATCCGAGGTGAGCAGGAAGGGCGATGCCCCTGCCGCATTCACCTCATGCACTGGCGGAATGTCGCCCTCGCCGAGCAGTTGATCGGCCGCGTCGGCTGTGTCTAAAGCCATCCTGATTGCCTATGGAAAATGCAGTCACCCCAAGAATCGGGCACAATCGCTATAGATTGATCCGCCCAAAGTCACCATGATCGCCTCACGATGCCGCTGCTCACGATTCATCACAAGACCGAATATCGCTATAATCGCCCCGTGGCGTTCGGCGAACACCGGATCATGCTCCGTCCGCGCGACGGGCACGATCTGCGCGTGCTCGATTCCAGGCTCGAAATCTCGCCGGAGCCGATGTCGCTRCACTGGATCCACGACGTGTTCGGCAATTCGGTCGCGATCGCCAATTTCGACGAGCGCGCGGACACGCTGATCTTCGACTGGCATGTCACCGTCGAGCACAATCCGGTGGAGGAGTTCGCGCTGACGCCGGACGATCCGGCCTATTTCTATCCCTTCGTCTATGACGACGAGGAGTTCCCCGATCTCGTCCAGTACATCACGCCGCAATACACCGATCCCGACGGCGAGATCGCGGAGTGGGCGCGCGGCTTCCTCGACGAGGACGCGCCGACGCCGACCTACAAGATCCTGAGCGGCATGACGCACGGCATCCGCAAGCAGTTCAAATACCGCAAGCGCCACGAGTTGGGCACGCAGCATCCGCTCGACACTTTGCAGTCGGGCACGGGAACTTGTCGGGACTATGCGCTGTTCATGATCGAGGCGCTGCGCCAGCTCGGCATCGCCGCGCGGTTCGTCTCCGGCTACATCTTCGTGCCGGAGGATATCGAGCAGCGGCATGTCGGCGGCGGCTCGACCCACGCCTGGGTGCAGGTCTATTTGCCGAGCGCGGGCTGGATCGAGTTCGATCCGACCAACGGCATCGTCGGCACCCGTGACCTGATCCGGGTCGCGGTTGCCCGCGATCCGCGCCAGGCGATCCCGCTGCACGGCGTCTATATCGGCTCCGGGGACGCCTTCGACGCCATGGACGTGAACATCAAGGTGGTCTCGGACGACCAGGACAACGATCAGGAGCTGGAGGCAGAGGTCTTATAGCGGAGGTCTTATAGATGGACATCAGGGTCGGCTTCGAGATCGCCTACGCGGCAGCACAGCCGACACCGATGGTGATCATGCTCAACATCCACCCCTCGCGGCAGGCCGACATCATCGGCACGGAGACGGTGGTTGCGGAGCCCGACGTTCCGATCCGCTTCTATCACGACAGTTTTGGCAATGTGTGCGGCCGCCTCGTCGCGCCCGCCGGCGGCGTGACGCTGAAGGGCCGCGCGCTGGTGCGCGACACCGGCCTGCCCGACGAGGTGATGCCGGACGCGCGGCAGATCCCGATCGAGCAACTGCCGAACGAGCTGATGCTCTATTTGATGCCGAGCCGCTATTGCGAGACCGATAAGCTCACCGACATCGCCTGGTCGCTGTTCGCCAAGACGAACCCTGGTTGGGATCGCGTCGCTGCCATCACCGAATTCGTGCACCAGCACGTCACCTTCGGCTACGAGCACGCCCATCACATGAAGTCGGCGCACGACGTCTACGAGCAGAAGACCGGCGTCTGCCGCGACTTCGCGCATCTGGCCGTCGCGCTCTGCCGCTGCATGGGCATCCCGGCGCGCTACTGCACCGGTTATATGGGCGACATCGGCATTCCGCCGGATCCGGCGCCGATGGATTTTTCCGGCTGGTTTCAGGTCTGGCTCTCCGGCAAATGGTTCACCTTCGACGCCCGCCATAACGTCCCCCGCATCGGCCGCATCCTGATGGCGACAGGCCGCGACGCCGCCGATGTCGCGCTCTCGACGAGCTTTGGACGGATGGAATTGAAGAAGTTCGAGGTGGTGAGCGATGAGGGTGGGGTGAGGTGATGAGATGGTGAAGGTGGGTGATTTTGTTGCTCCAGGTTCGTCATTGCGAGCGCAGCGAAGCAATCCAGAATCTTTTCCGCAGTGACAGTCTGGATTGCTTCGTCGCAAGAGCTCCTCGCAATGACGAAGTCCAGAGGCTATAGAGCCCCCATGACCTCCGATCGTCTCTTCGTTTATGGCACCCTGATGCGCGGCTTCGACCATCCGATGGCGCGGCTGCTTGCCGGCCATGCGGAATTTCTGGGTGAAGCGACCTGCCGCGGCCGGCTCGTCCTGGTGAAGCATTATCCGGGATTGCTGCTGTCGGATGCGCCGTCCGACCTTGTCCATGGCGAGCTCTTCCACATGCACGTGCCCGACGAGTTGCTGCGCGAGCTCGACATGTACGAGGCCTGCGGCGAGGGCTTTCCGGAGCCGACCGAATATCTGCGCAGGCTGATCGACGTGACGCTGCCGGACGGCACCGCCGGCAAGGCGTGGACCTATGTCTACAACTGGCCCGTCGCCGGTCTGCCCCGCATCGAGTCGGGGCGATTCCTGGATCACTAGAGCATGATCCGGAAAAGTGAGCAGCGGTCTTCCGACAAGATCATGCTCAAGAAAATAACCTAAAGCGCGATCTCCTCGCGCTTTAGGCCGACAGCACTTCCTTCACCACGCGCACGTCCACCTCGTGCTCGACGTAAGTCCATTCCTCGGTGCGCCGGAGCATCGCCACCAGCTCCTCGAACAGCGAGGCGTGCGCGGGGGCGAACTCGAACCAGGTCAGGAAGTCGAAGGGGCCGCCGAGATCGCGGCAGTGATAGAGCTGCCGCGCGATGGCGGGCAGGAAGCGCAGGCTGCTGGCGATGTGGCGCGACCTGTCCTCGAAGATCTTGCGGCGCTCTTCCTGCGTCAGATCCCACCAGGCCTGCGACTTGCGGATCGGGATCAACGCCGCGCTGGTTGCCTCGAGCCGGCCGAGCCCGGCCTGCACGGCCACGAGCTGCTGCTTCTCGGCGCGCTCGGTGTAGCGCAAGCTGCTGGGAACGCCGACCAGCCGCCACGCATTGCGCGAGGGCACCAGCGGCAATGAGACGGCCTCGCTGTCGGTGACCGACAGCGCCGGCATGAAGGGCAGGGGCTCGCCCGTCACGGGCGAAATCGAGGTCACGCGCCAGCCCCCGCTGTGGCCGCCTCGAAAGGTCCTGAACATGGCCTATGGAAGCGTGGAACCGGTCCGGGTTCAAGCTTTTCCCGTCATTCCGGGACGCTCGTTCCGTCATCCTTCGAGGCTCGCCGACGAGGCGAGCACCTCAGGGTGACGGGACGGGCGCCCCAGGAATGACGGAGGGGCTGTGAACAGCGCGTATAATCCTGACAAACCTGACTTTTGGGCGGGCTGCACCTATATCCCTGATCCTTCGCCCGACTCACACGGTTTCGCGCTAGACACACCCCATGCGCTTCACGCCCCAATTCCTCGACGAGCTTCGTGCCCGGCTTTCGGTTTCCGAAGTCGTGGGCAAGCGCGTGAAGCTGAAGAAGGCCGGGCGGGAGTGGAAGGGGCTGTCGCCGTTCCAGCAGGAGAAGACGCCGTCCTTCTACGTCAACGACCAGAAGGGTTTTTACCACGACTTCTCCTCCGGCAAGCACGGCGACATCATCGCCTTCGTGATGGAGACCGACGGCCTGCCGTTCGCCGAAGCGGTCGAGCGGCTCGCGAGCATGGCGGGCCTGCCGCTGCCGGCGGTGACGCCCGACGCGGCACGCCAGGAGCAGCGCCGCCGCTCGTTGCATGACGTCATGGATCTCGCCGCCAAGTTTTTCGCCGAGACGCTGGCCTCGCGCGTCGGCGCCAAGGCGCGCGGCTATCTCGCCGACCGCGCGATCTCGCCGGCGACGCAATTGCAGTTCCGCCTCGGCTACGCCTCGCCGGATCGCTTCGCGCTGAAGGAGCATCTCGGCAAGCTCGGCGTGTCCGTTGACGACATGGTCGAGACCGGCCTGCTCGTCGGCGGCAACGACATCCCCGTGCCCTATGATCGCTTCCGCGATCGCGTGATGTTTCCGATCACCGATTTGCGCGGCCGCGTCATCGCCTTCGGCGGGCGCGCGCTGGAGAAGGACGTTCCGGCCAAATATCTGAACTCGCCGGAGACGCCGCTCTTCCACAAGGGCGACAATCTCTACAACCACCAGACCGCGCGCGCCGCCGCGCATAACGGCAGCGCCCTGATCGTGGTCGAAGGCTATGTCGACGTCATCGCCATGGTCACCGCGGGCTTTGCAGGCAGCGTCGCGCCGCTCGGCACCGCGCTCACCGAAAATCAGCTCGCGCTGCTCTGGAAGATGGCGGACGAGCCGATCCTCTGCTTCGACGGCGACCGCGCCGGGCAGAAGGCGGCGTATCGTGCGGCCGACCTCGCGCTGCCGTTCCTCGCGCCTGGAAAAAGCCTGCGCTTTGCGCTGCTGCCGGAAGGGCAGGATCCCGACGATCTCGTGCGCTCCGGCGGCCGCGGCGCGATGGAAGAGGTGATCGCGGCGGCGCGTCCGCTCGCCGACATGCTCTGGTCGCGCGAGCTCGAAGGCGGCAACTTCGCCACCCCCGAGCGCCGCGCCGCGCTGGAGGCGCGCATCAAGGAGCTCTCCAATGGCATCCGCGACGAGGTGGTGCGGCGCTATTATCGCCAGGACCTCGCCGAGCGGCTTCAGCGCACGTTTGCACCCGAGACCGGGCGCGGCGGCTATGCCGGCCGTGGCAATTTCCGCCCCGGTCAGGGTGGCCGGCCGTTCCAGCC
>NZ_JBFUES010000359.1:0-6838 GCF_056403875.1 Bradyrhizobium sp. P2_E8 | reverse complement strand
GTGCAGAACCGGGTGCAGCAGGCCGAGCCGCGCCTGCCGGCCGTGGTGCGCCAGCTCGGCATCATCACCAAGAAGTCGTCGCCCGACCTCACCATGGTCGTACATCTGCTGTCGCCGAACGGTCGCTACGACATGACGTATTTGCGCAACTACGCGGTGCTCAACGTCAAGGACCGGCTGGCGCGGATCGACGGCGTCGGTGACGTCCAGCTCTACGGTGCCGGCGACTATTCGATGCGGGTCTGGGTCGATCCGCAGAAGGCGGCGGAACACGGGCTGACCGCGAGCGATATCGTCAAATCGATCCAGGCGCAGAACGTCGAGGCCGCCGCCGGCGTGGTCGGCTCCTCCCCGAACGTCAAGGGCATCGACCTCCAGCTCTCCGTCAACGCGGAAGGGCGGCTCGCGAACGAGGAGCAGTTCGGCGACATCGTGGTCAAGGCCGGCGCGCGCGGCGAAGTGGTGCGCTTACGCGACGTCGCGCGCATCGAGCTTGGCGCGTCCGAATACGGCCTGCGCTCGCTGCTCGACAACAAGCAGGCGGTGGCGATCCCGATCTTCCAGGCGCCGGGCTCCAATGCGCTCCAGATTTCCGACCACGTCCGCGCCACCATGGCCGAGATCAAGAAGAACATGCCGGAGGGCGTGTCCTACCAGATCGTCTACGACCCGACCCAGTTCGTGCGCTCTTCGATCGAGGCTGTGATCCACACGCTGCTGGAGGCGATCGCGCTGGTGGTGCTGGTCGTGATCCTGTTCCTCCAGACCTGGCGAGCTTCCATCATCCCGCTGCTCGCGGTGCCCGTGTCGATCGTCGGCACCTTTGCCGTGATGCACATGTTCGGCTTCTCCATCAACGCGCTCAGCCTGTTCGGCCTCGTGCTCGCGATCGGCATCGTCGTCGACGACGCCATCGTCGTGGTCGAGAACGTCGAGCGCAACATCGAGGCCGGGCTGTCGCCGCGCGATGCCACCTATCAGGCGATGCGAGAGGTCTCCGGCCCGATCATCGCGATCGCGATGGTGCTGATCGCGGTGTTCGTGCCGCTCGCCTTCATCTCCGGCCTCACCGGGCAGTTCTACAAGCAGTTCGCGCTGACGATCGCGATCTCGACCGTGATCTCCGCCGTCAACTCGCTGACGCTGTCGCCGGCGCTGTCGGCGCTGCTGCTCAAGGGCCACAACGAGCCGAAGGACCGGCTGACGATCATCATGGAAAAGAGCCTTGGCTGGTTCTTCCGCGGCTTCAACCGTGCCTTCACGCGTTCATCCGAGAATTACAGCGGCACCGTCACCAAGGTGATCTCCGCCAAGGCTGCGGTGATGGGCCTTTACGTGGTGCTGGTCGGCCTCACCGCCTTCCTGTTCCAGCAGGTGCCGAGCGGCTTCGTGCCGGGCCAGGACAAGCAATATCTGGTCGGCTTCTCGCGGCTGCCTGACGGTGCAACGCTCGACCGCACCGAAGAGGTGATCCGCAAGATGAGCGACGTCGCGCTGACCCAGCCCGGTGTCGAGAGCTCTGTCGCCTTCCCGGGCCTGTCGATCTCCGGCTTTACCAACTCCTCCAATGCCGGCATCGTGTTCTCGACGCTGAAGCCGTTCGACGAACGCAAGGGTCCGGCCCTGAGCGGGAATGCCATCGCGGCCGATCTCAACAAGAAATACGCCGGCATCCAGGAAGCCTTCATCGCCATGTTCCCTCCGCCTCCGGTCAACGGCCTCGGCACCATCGGCGGCTTCAAGCTGCAGATCGAGGACCGCGCCGGTCTCGGCTACGAGGCCCTGAACGAGGCGACCAAGGCGTTCATGGCGGCGATGCAGAAGGCGCCGGAGATCGCCGGCGTGTTCTCGAGCTTCCAGGTCAACGTGCCCCAGCTCTTCGCCGACATCGACCGCACCAAGGCGCTCCAGCTCGGGGTGCCCGTCACGGAGGTGTTCAACACGCTCCAGATCTACCTCGGCTCCTACTACGTCAACGACTTCAACAAGTTTGGCCGCACCTACTCCGTCCGCGTCCAGGCCGACGCGCCGTTCCGCGCCCGGGCCGACGACATCCGGCAGCTGAAGGTGCGTTCGTCCTCCGGCGACATGGTGCCGTTGTCCGCACTGCTCAAGATCCGCCAGAGCGCGGGTCCGGAGCGCGCGATCCGATACAACGGCTTCCTGTCGTCCGACATCAACGCGGCGGCTGCCCCCGGCTTTTCATCGGGCCAGGCGCAGGAAGTTGCGACGCGGATCGCAGCGGAAGTGCTGCCGCCCGGCTTTGCCTTCGAATGGACCGACCTGACCTATCAGGAATTCATCGCCGGCAATTCCGGGCTCTGGGTGTTCCCGCTGGCGATCCTGCTGGTGTTCCTGGTGCTGGCCGCGCTCTACGAGAGCCTGACCCTGCCGCTCTCGATCATCATGATCGTGCCGATGGGTCTGCTGGCGGCGATGTTCGGCGTCTGGATGTCCAAGGGCGACAACAACGTCTTCACCCAGATCGGCCTCATCGTTCTCGTCGGACTCTCGGCCAAGAATGCGATCCTGATCGTCGAATTCGCGCGCGAGCTCGAATTCGCCGGGCGCACGCCGATCCGGGCCGCGATCGAGGCGAGCCGGCTGCGGCTACGTCCGATCCTGATGACCTCGATGGCGTTCATCATGGGCGTCTTGCCGCTGGTGMTCTCGASCGGCKCGGGCTCSGAGATGCGSCRSGCCRTSGGCGTYGCCGTGTTCTYCGGCATGATCGGCGTCACCSTGTTCGGCCTGTTCCTGACGCCGGTGTTCTACGTGCTGCTCAGAACCATCACCGGCAACAAGCCGCTGGTACATCACAGCAGCGACATCAGCGCCGCGCCGGTCCAGGGGCTTCATCACGAAGGCGCCGGCCACTAGATCAGGGAAATCCCCGACACCAGCAGCAGAGCGAGCACGGTCTTGCGAAAGACCGTCTCGTTGACGCGGCGAAAGGCGATCACACCGAGCGCGGAACCGGCGAACAGCGCCGGCAGGCTGACCGCGAGATCGACGAAGACCTTTGACGACAGGTCCTGGTGTCCGACCAGCAGCGCGATGGCGAAGACCTGCATCGCAGCGATGAACGGCTGCACCAGGCCACGCTGCTCGCTCTTGGGCATGCCGCGCATGTCGCACCAGATCGTCGGGATCGCGCCGGGCATGGCGGTCAGCCCGCCGACCAGCCCTCCCCCGAACCCGATCAGCGCGACCCAGTGCCGGCCGACGGCCTCGCCGGCCGTCACCAGCGTCGGCCGCAGCAGCATGTAGGCGGCATAGAGCGCGACGATGATGCCGAAGCCCCGCCTGAGCAGATGCGTATCGGTGGACTGCAACAGCGACACCGCGATGGGAACGCCGATCAATCCGCCGACGATCAGCAGCAGGCTGCCCTCCCAGCGGATGCTGCGCCGAAGCGCCCACAGATTGGTCGCCTGCACGCCGATGCTGCACGCCATCATCAGCGGCACGGCCTCCAGCGGCTGAAACACCCGGAGCAGAATGGCGCCCGCTACGGCCGAGAATGCGAATCCCGACAGACCCGAAACGAAGGCGCCGGCGAATACGGCAACGCTGAGCAGAACCAGTGTCGTGACATCAGGCACGGACCGACCTCCGGTCAATCGTAGGGAATTTGCGAGACGGCAGCGTCGACGTTCTCGGAGCAAACCTGCGGTTCGCGTGGAAACGACACATGCATCGCGTGCGCGTGAGAGCGTTCCAGCATCGCGAGGCCAACCAGTTGGAGAGTGACGAGTGCCGCGGTCACGGCGATCGCGACGATGTTGACGTTACGCACATTCGAACGTGGTGTGGCCGGCGGCGCGCTCGCCCGCATCAGATCCGTGGGCATTTCCTGAAATATCCTCTTTGCTGCTGAACGGAATGAATTCATTCAAAGGCAATGGGTCGTGCGGCTGCTCCAGCAGATGGCGATAGCGCAGCAACTCGCGCCGCGCGTCGATCGCGCGCTGCTCACGGAACGCCGCACCGATGCGCGCGGCGATGTCGCGGAGTTTGCGAGCCGGAGCCGGTGACGTCATTCGCATGACAATCTCCTCTCGACCTTCCACATTGACTGGATTCACTTGCGCCCGCTGTGAGTTGCTTCGCATGAATACGAACGCGTCGAATAAGAGATCGTGTGACATCTCCTAGAAGGGATCGCGGCAAACCGCGTCATTCGATCGAATGACCCGCGATAACTTTCTAATGATGTCTCTGTTTGAACCTATTGCGGGCTGCAGCGACTCGTCCCGCGCCGCGAATGCGCGTCAGTGCACGAGCGGATTGGAAAATCCCGCCGCAAGCTTCACGAGATCCGCCTGACGAGAAACGCCGGTCTTGGCGAAGACGCGATGCAGATGCGTTTTCACCGTCGTCTCTGCGATGCCGAGCGCAATCGCCGTCTCCGGCACGCCGCCGACCTCGACGATCGACTGCAAGACCCTCAATTCCGCCGGAGTGAGGTCGAACGTGCGGTCAATGAGGCCGGCACACGAGCGGCCGTCGAGTTCCGCCTTCCAGACGAACAAGGCTCCGACGGCCGACGTCCGCTCCGTCGCTCCGTCGCGCAGCAGCGACGGCAGCGCGATGACGTTCGCGATATAGTAGGAACCGCCATGGGAGATCAGCGAGATCTTTCGACCGGCCGCCGCAGCCATTGCAACCTGCCCCGCATCGCGGAAGATATCGCGCAGGGCCAGATTTGCCTCGGAGGATCGCGCCACGAGCCGGCCCGAGACCGACCGCAGGACGTCGGCCGCGGCCAGCATCGTCTTCGCGGCGGGATTGCCGTGGACGATATTGCAGGCGGCATCGAGCAGGATGACGCCGGCACTGAGCCGGTCAACGACATCGGCCAGCGCGATCGCCCGCTGCTGCTTTCGCTCGATCGCCCGGTTGATCAGCAGCGCACGGCTTGCGTGTGCGACCAGTGACTGCATTCGCGCGCGCTGCCCGGCATCGAGCATTTCCCTGCCCGGGATCACCGTCAGCAGCATCGGACACGGCGACTGCGACTGCTCCAGCACCACGTTCGCAACGTCRGCACAACCCTGTGGGCGCAACCATTCCTGATAGAAGCGCCCGCGGCGATATTCCTCGAAGTCCACGAGATCCGGGATGTTGCGCACCTCGCCATAACGGGGAAGCCTGGCGAGCGGATCATACTGCGCGTAGGTCTCGGCATAGAGCTGGATGTAGTGCGGATCGACCCCGCAATAGAAATGCGTCGCGCCGGATTTGCTGACGGGATCCTTCGAGATCAGGCCGCAGGCCTGGCTGCCGATGAACGCATTAACCTTGACGATCACCTCGCTCCACAACTCAGGGTGGAGACCGGCGTCATAGATGCTCTCGATCAACTCGGAATGTTTCGGAGGTCGGGGCATGGGACGAGCCAGTGGTCAAACATCGAGATCGCGGAATGTTCTTCATGCCCGGCGGCCTAGTTGAGTCGATCACGGGAGCAAAAGGTTCAACTCCGACCGTGATTTACTGATCAGTTGATGAGCGGATTCGCGAACCCCGCCGCGAGCTTGACGAGGTCGGCCTGCCGGGACACGCCTGTCTTGGCAAAGACGCGGTGCAGATGCGTCTTCGCCGTCGTTTCCGCGATACCCAGCGCAGCCGCCGTCTCAGGAACACCGCCGACCTCCACGATCGACAGGAGCACCCGGAGCTCGGCCGGCGTGAGATCGAAGGTCCGCGCGATCAGTTCGCCGTAGGACTGCCCTCGAAGCGACACCGCGCGCAGCAGCAGCGCGCCGACGGCATCACCGACGCGTTCGCTGCCGTTGCGCAGCACCGACGACAGCGGCAGAATGTGCGCGACATAGCGCTCGCCGTGGAGCGAAATCAACGGAATCGCGTGGGCCCTTGCGGCCAGCATGGCAATGTCGCCGCCGGTTGCAAATGCCTCGCGCAGCCTCTGATTGGCTTCATTGCTGCTGGTTACGAGCCGCCCGGCAACGGACCGGACGACGTCGTCCGCCGCGAGCAGGGCATGACCGGCGGAATTGGCATGCACCACCCGGCAGCAGGCATCGAGCAGGAAGACGCCGGATGTCAGATTGTCCAGAACATCGGCCAGCGCCGTCGCCAGGGTCAGCTTTGCATCGATGGCGCGATTGATCAGCAGCGCGCGGCTGGCGTGCGGAACGATGAACGAGAGACGGCGCTTCATCGCGGGATCGACCATGCGCCGCCCCGACAGCACCGTCATCATCACCGGGCAGCTCGCATTCGACGTGTCGAGCACGACGTTGGCCGCATCGCTGCACCCCTGCGGCCGCATCCATTCCTGGTAGAAGCGCCCGCGGCGATACTCATCGAAATCGACGAGGTCCGGAATGCTGACAATCCGGCCGTGCGGCGGCAGCACCGTCAGCGGATCGAACTTCGAGTGGGTCTCGGAATAGAGCTGGATGTAGTGCGGGTCCGCCCCGCAATAGTAGTGCGTGACGCCGAATTTGCTGATGGAATCCTTGGAAAACAGCCCGCAGGCCTGACCGCCGACGAAATCGCGGATGCCGGTGACGACGTCGTTCCACAACGAGGGATCGAGCCCGGCGTCGTAGATAGACTCGACCAGGTCGGGCAGCTTTCGTGGTCCGTGCATCGCTTTAAATGGCCTGAGTGATCAGTATCACCAAGCGTAGCACAGCCACGACACGCGGCATCCTCCGATCGGAGGACGCGCCGGCCGGGCGGATGGAGCCCGGCCGGCGGGCGTCGCGTTCAAGCCGCCGGGGCTAATGCCGGCTCAGAACGTGACGCGAACGCCGCCCTTCGCCGTGCCGGTGCGGCTCTGGTCGGACATCATCATGCCCTCGAC
>NZ_JBFUES010000358.1:0-6860 GCF_056403875.1 Bradyrhizobium sp. P2_E8 | reverse complement strand
GTACAACGTCATCCTCGATCCGCAGCGCATGCGCGATCTCGGCATCACCATGCAGAAGATGCGCGACGCCATCCGCGCCAGCAATGCCGACGTCGGCGGTCGCACCGTCGAGCTCTCCGAGTTCGAATATGTCATCCGCGGCAAGGGCTATCTGAAAAACGTCGACGATCTCGGCAGCATCGTGCTGAAGACGAGCAACGGGACGCCGGTCAAGCTGCGCGACGTCGCCCGCGTCGAGCTCGGGCCGGACGAGCGGCGCGGCATCGCCGAGCTCAACGGCGAGGGCGAGGTGGCGAGCGGCATCGTGCTGCAGCGCTTTGGCATGAACGCGCTCGACGTGATCGAGAGCGTCAAGAAGCGGTTCAGGGAGATCGCAACCAGCCTGCCGAAATCGGTCGAGATCGTTCCGGTCTACGACCGCTCCAACCTGATCAAGGCCGCGATCGAGACGCTCAGGCACACGCTGCTCGAGGAGAGCATCGTGGTTGCGCTGGTCTGCATCGTGTTCCTGCTGCATGTCCGCAGCGCGCTGGTCGCCATCCTGATGCTCCCCGTCGGGGTGCTGATGGCGTTCGGGGCGATGAAGCTGCTCGGGATCGGCTCCAACATCATGAGCCTCGGCGGCATCGCGATCGCGATCGGCGCCATGATCGACGCCGCGATCGTCATGATCGAGAACGCGCACAAGCATCTCGAGCGCGCCGAGCCCGGCCATTCGCGGGTGGCGATCCTGATCGAGGCCGCCGCCGAGGTCGGCCCGGCGCTGTTCTTCAGCCTGCTGATCATCACCGTCTCCTTCATGCCGATCTTCACGCTGGAATCGCAGGAGGGCCGGCTGTTCAGCCCGCTCGCCTTCACCAAGACTTTTGCGATGGCGGCGGCGGCGCTGCTGTCGGTCACGCTGGTGCCGGCGCTGATGGTGATCTTCGTCCGCGGCAGGATCATCCCGGAGCACAAGAACCCGATCAACCGCGTCCTGATCTGGACCTACCGGCCGGTCATATCAGGCGTGCTGCGGGCGCGGATCCCGGTGATCCTGCTCGCGCTCGGCGTGCTCGCCGCCTCGATCTGGCCGGCCGGCCGGCTCGGCTCCGAGTTCATGCCGAACCTCAACGAAGGCACCCTGCTCTACATGCCGACGACGCTTCCCGGCATTTCCGTGACCAAGGCCGCCGAGCTGATGCAGACCCAGGACCGCATCATCCGCTCGTTTCCGGAAGTCGCCTCGGTCTACGGCAAGGCCGGTCGCGCGGCCACCGCGACCGATCCGGCGCCGTCGGAGATGTTCGAGACCATCGTCGACCTCAAGCCGAAGAACGAGTGGCGCGCCGGCGTGACCATCGACAGCCTGATCGCCGAGATGGACAAGGCACTGCAATTTCCGGGCGTCTCCAACGCCTGGACGATGCCGATCAAGGCCCGCATCGACATGCTCTCGACCGGCATCCGCACCCCCGTTGGCATCAAGGTCATGGGCACCGATCTCGCCGGGATCGACAGACTGGCCCGGCAGATCGAGCAGGTGATCAAGGCGGTGCCCGGCACCTCCTCGGCCTATGCCGAGCGGAGCCTCGGCGGCTACTATCTCGAGATCACGCCGGACCGCGAGGCGCTGTCGCGCTACGGCATCATGGTGCAGGACGTGCAGGACACGATCGCGACCGCGCTCGGCGGCCAGGCGGTGACGACGACCGTCGAGGGCCGGCAGCGCTTCACCGTCAACATGCGCTATCCGCGCGACCTGCGCGACAATCCGAAGGCGATCGCCAGCGACATCCTGGTGCCGATGCCCGGTGGCGGCGCCGTTCCGCTCGGCGAGGTCGCGAGCGTCACGCCGGCGCGCGGGCCGACATCGATCCGGACCGAGAACGGACAGCTCGCCACCTACATCTATGTCGACATCCGCGACCGCGACCTCGGCGGCTATGTCGCCGACGCGAGGGCTGCGGTGCAGGCGAGCATCCAGTTCCCATCAGGCTATTATGTGGTCTGGAGCGGGCAATACGAATATCTGGAGCGCGCCACCGCGCGGCTGAAGATCGTGGTGCCGGTGACGCTGCTGACCATCTTCCTGCTGCTCTATCTCAACTTCCGCTCGATCACCGAGACCCTGATCGTGATGCTCTCCCTGCCCTTCGCCCTCGTCGGCGGCCTGTGGCTGATGTGGTGGCTCGGCTTCAACCTCTCGGTCGCGGTCGCGGTCGGCTTCATCGCACTCGCGGGCGTGGCGGCAGAGACCGGTGTGGTGATGCTGATCTATCTCAACCAGGCGCTCGCCGAGGCCAAAGCGCGCTGCGCACGCGCGGGCCGCGCCCTGACCCGCGACGATCTCGACAAGGCGATCATGGAAGGCGCGGTCGAACGCGTCCGCCCGAAGATGATGACGGTGGTTGCGATCATGGCCGGCCTGCTGCCGATCATGTGGAGCAGCGGAACGGGATCGGAGATCATGCAGCGGATTGCCGTGCCGATGATCGGCGGCATGATCTCGTCGACGCTGCTGACGCTGATCGTAATCCCCGCGATCTTCGGGCTGGTGAAGGGCTTTGGGCTCCGTACGGGCGATGGGGTTATCGCGTCCGAGCAGATTCCGGAGGCCGCCGAATGAACGCGTAACTGCCGTTTGTTGCGAGCCGGTCGCAGTCGCATCGTGAGCTGCAACTGCGACGTTGAGTTCCCCACACGTAACATTATTGCGGGTCGACACTGTTCCCGCCGCCATGCTAGGCCAGCCGAACCGACAGCGAGAGTGAATTCGTGGTCCTGAACCGCCGGCCCTTCAGACTGAGCTGCACGCGCAACTGGCGTGGGCTCGTGGCTGTGTTCGTCGCGGTCATGTATCTGCTCTCGGGCGCGCTCCACGGCGCCCACGACATCGATGTCACCAGCCCGTCCGGCGGCCCGGAGATCGCCTCGATGCTCGAAGACGGCGCGGCCGGCCATGGCGATCACAAGGCGCTTGCCGGCCATCACTGCCACGGCTGCTTCTCCGTCGCCGTCGTGCAACCGGTGCAACCGGAAACCGCGGCCGACGTGATGGCCGCGCCGGTCCCGCAACGGCAGCCGGCGCTCGCCGGCATCGCGCCCGATACGGACTCTCCTCCCCCCAAGCACCTGACCTGAACGGATCAGCCGGGCGCCCCATCGCGCCCATCGGTTCTCCTTCACAGGTTCTGTTCATGTCTTGCAGGCGACTGGCCGCGCGCATCGCGTGCGCGACGGCTATTCTCATCAGCCCACCCCTGGTGCTGACGTCACAGGCCCAGACGCTGACGATGCGCGCAGCGCTCTCGCGCGCGCTGGCCGCGAGCCCACGCCTGACGGCGGCGGAGCGCGACGTCGGCATTGCCACGGGGCAACGCATCCAGGCAGGCGCCCTTCTCAATCCGGAACTGTCCTATGAACAGGACAATTCATTCGGGTCGGGCATCTATCGCGGCACGCGATCGGCCGAGACCACGCTCCAGATCAGCCAGGCCTTCGAGCTGTTCGGCAAGCGGGACGCGAGGATCGCTGCCGGACAGGCCGGCATCGAGGTCGCCGCGATCCAGCGCAAGGCTGTCAAGTTGGAGGTGCTGTCGGAGACCGCGATCGCCTTCCTGAGCGTGCTCGGCGCGCAGCGGCGCATCCAGATCCTCGACGAGCAAATTGTCGCGATCGACCGGCTGACGCCGCTGCTCCGCCGCCGCGTCGAGGCCGGCGCCTCCTCCCCGGCCGAGACCGGCCGCGCCGAGGTCGCCTCCGCCCTGGTGAAGGCCGATCGCGAGCGCTTCAAGGCGACGCTGGCGAGCGCCCGGCGCGAGCTTGCGGTCCTGATGGGCGATACTGCGGCGAAGTTCGGCGAGGTCTCCGGCCGGCTCGACACCACGGGACGCCCGCCCACGTTCCAGTCGGTCGTCGCTGCCATCGATGCCAATCCGCAACTGGTGCGCTGGACGGCGGTCTTTGCCCAGCGCAATGCCGAACTATTGATGGCGCGGCTCAAGCCCTATCCGGACGTGCGGATCGCGGCCGGCTGGCGCCATTTCAACGAGACCAATGACGATGCGGCGCGCCTCACCGTCTCGGTGCCGATCCCCGTGTTCGACCGGAACCAGGGCAACATCCTCTCCGCACAGGAAAGCCTCGCCAAGACCAGGGCCGAGCGCGAGGCCAACCGCAACACGCTGATCGTGATTGCGGGCCGCGCCTATGACTCGCTCCAGGGCTCGCTGCGCGAGCTCGCCGTGCTGCGCGAGACCGCCATCCCCAAGGCCACTGAGGCTGCGGACGCGATCTCGCAAGGTTACGGCCAGGGCCGCTTCACCCTGCTCGAAGTGCTCGATGCCCAGGCCAGCGTCGCACAGGCGCGGCTGCGCGAGCAGGAGGCGCTGCAGAATTTCCATGCCGGGGTGGCGACCATCGAAGGTCTCGTCGGCAATCCCTTTGCGCTGGCCCGGGAGGGCGCACGATGAAGACATCCTCCACCATCCTCGTCGCGATCGTAACCGCAGCGCTCGGCGCCTATGGCTACGCCATGCTTGCACCGGCCAGGGTCGCGCCGACCGAGCATGCCGCCGACAAGAAGCCGGAGAAACCGAACGACCATGTCGAGYAGGACGAGCACGGCGCCGACCGCATCCGCATCTCCGACGTCAAGCTGGCCGCCGCCGGCGTCACGCTGGCGGAGGCCGCGGGCGCCACGTTGACCGACACGTTGGCCTTCAACGGCATCCTGCGCGCCAACCAGGAGGCGGTCGTTCAGGTCACACCCCGCTTTCCCGGAATTGCAAAATCGATCCAGAAGCGCATCGGCGACAAGGTCGCCAGGGACGATCTGCTCGCCGCGATCGAGAGCAACCAGAGCCTCACCGTCTACGAGCTGAAGGCGCCGATCGCCGGCACCGTCATCGAGCGGCAGATCTCGCTCGGCGAATACGCCTCCGAGCAGAAACCGGCCTTCGTCGTCGCCGACCTCTCCAGCATCTGGGTCGACCTGTCGATCTACCGGCAGGACCTCCGGCGCGTTCGCCTGGGCGACGAGGTGCTGATCGATCCCGACGATGGCCGCGGCGAGATCAAGGGCGCGATCTCCTACATGGCACCGATTGGCTCGAGCGAGACCCAGACCGCGCTGGCGCGCGTGGTGCTGCCGAATCCCGATGGCCGGCTTCGCCCCGGCCTGTTCGTCACGGCGCGGCTGATCCTCGCCACCCGCAACGTCGCAGTTGCCGTGCGCCGAAGTGCGATCCAGACGCTGGAGAGCAGGACCATCGTGTTCGTCCGCGAGGACGGCGACAAGATCGAGGCGCGCCCCGTGGAGCTCGGCGACTCCGATCCGAAATTCGTGGAGATCCGCGCAGGGCTCTCCGTCGGCGAGCGCTACGTCGCCGAGAACAGTTTTGTCGTCAAGGCGGAGATGGGCAAGGGAGACGCCGACCATGATTGACGCCCTCCTCGCCTTCTCCATTCGTCAACGATGGCTCGTGGTCCTGTTCGCGCTCGCGGCCGGCGCCTTCGGCGCCTGGAATTTCACCCGCCTGCCGATCGACGCGGTGCCCGACGTCACCAACGTCCAGGTCCAGATCAACACGCGCGCGCCGGGCCTGTCGCCGCTCGAAGCCGAACAGCGCATCACCTTCCCGATCGAGACCGCGATGGGCGGCCTGCCCAGGCTCGACTACACCCGCTCGATCTCGCGCTACGGCCTGAGCCAGGTCACCGTCGTATTCCAGGACGGCACCGACATCTATTTTGCGCGCCAGCTCGTCAATGAGCGCATCCAGCAGGCAAAGGACCAGCTGCCTGTAGGCACCGAGGTCGCGATGGGGCCGATCTCGACCGGGCTCGGCGAGATCTATGTCTACTCGGTCGAGGCCAAGGCCGGCGCGAAGTCGCCAACCGGGGCCGAGTTCACGCCGACGGAACTGCGCACCATCCAGGACTGGATCATCAAGCCGCAACTGCGCACTATTCCCGGCGTGATCGAGGTCAACTCGATCGGCGGTCATGAGCGGCAATTCCACGTGCTGCCGATCCCCGGCCGGCTGATGGCCTACAAGCTCGGCTTCCGCGATATCATGACGGCGCTGGCCGCCAACAATGCCAATGTCGGCGCCGGCTATATCGAGCGCAACGGCGAGCAATATCTCGTCCGCGCGCCCGGCCAGGTCGCCAATATCGAGGAGATCCGCGACATCGTGATCGGCTCGCGCGGCGGCGTGCCGGTGCGTATCCGCGACGTCGCCGACGTCCAGGAAGGCCAGGACCTGCGCTCGGGCGCTGCGACAACGAACGGCAGCGAAACCGTGCTCGGCACCGCCATGCTGCTGATCGGCGAGAACAGCCGCACCGTGGCCCAGCGCGTGAAGGCGAGGCTCACGGAGATCGAGAAATCGCTCCCCGACGGCGTGGTCGCGCGCGCCGTCTACGACCGCACGCATCTGGTGGAAGCCACCATCCAGACCGTCGAGAAGAATCTCGTCGAGGGCGCGGCGCTGGTGATCGCGGTGCTGTTCCTGATCCTCGGCAACATCCGCGCCGCGCTGATCACGGCCTGCGTCATCCCGCTGTCGATGCTGTTCACGATCACGGGCATGGTCGAGAGCAAGGTCAGCGCCAATCTGATGAGTCTGGGCGCAATCGACTTCGGCATCATCGTCGACGGCGCGGTCATCATCGTCGAAAACTGCCTGCGGCTGCTCGCTGCCGAGCAGCACCGGCGTGGCCGGCTGCTGTCGCTCGATGAACGGATGGAGACCATCCGCGCCGGCAGCAGCGAGGTCATCAAGCCGAGCCTGTTCGGCACGCTCATCATCGCCGTGGTCTATTTGCCGGTCCTGACCCTGACGGGGACCGAGGGCACGATGTTCACGCCGATG
>NZ_JBFUES010000357.1:0-6862 GCF_056403875.1 Bradyrhizobium sp. P2_E8 | reverse complement strand
CGGCGAACCCTGGCCGACATAGGCGGTATAGGTCTCGATGTCCTTGTCGTCCTTGAGCAGCGTCTCGGCCTTCTTCACCGCCTTCTCGGTGACGTTGAAGGCGGTGCCCTCGGGCAGGCGCAGCTGGAGGAACAGCTCGGGCCGCTCCGACAGCGGGAAGAACTGCTGCTGGACATGACCGAAGCCGACGACCGAGGCGACGAAGACGCCGACGGTCGCGACCACCACCGTGATGCGGTGATTGACGCACCACTGCACGACAGCGCGCAGGCCGCGATACATGCGGGTCTCGTAGACCGCGTGCGGATCGTGGTTGTGGTGCACCTTGATGTTCGGCAGCAGCATGACGCCGATATAGGGCGTGAAGATCACCGCCACGAACCAGGAGGCGACCAGCGCGATCGCCACGATCCAGAAGATGCTGCCGGCATATTCGCCGACCGCGGAATTGGCAAAGCCGATGGGGAGGAAGCCAGCGGCCGTGACCAGCGTTCCCGTGAGCATCGGAAACGCAGTGGATTCCCAGGCGAAGGACGCCGCGCGCATGCGGTCCCAGCCCTGCTCCATCTTCACCACCATCATCTCGACCGCGATGATGGCKTCATCCACCAGAAGGCCGAGCGCGATGATCAGCGCGCCGAGCGTGATGCGGTGCAGGTCGAGCGACATCGTGTTCATGACGATGAAGACGATGCCGAGCACCAGCGGCACGGACAGCGCGACCACGATGCCGGTGCGCCAGCCGAGTGCCAGGAACGACACGAACAGCACGATGACGAGCGCTTCCATGAAGGAGTGCACGAACTCGCCGAYGGCGTGCTCGACCACCTTGGGCTGGTCGGCGATGAGCTTGACATCGATGCCCTGCGGCACCGCCTTCATGAACTCGGCGGTGGCCTTCTCGACCTCCTTGCCGAGATCGAGGATGTTGGCACCCTTGGCGGTGACGACGCCGATGCCGATCGCGGCCTTGCCTTCCTGGCGCACGACGAAGCTCGGCGGATCGACATAGCCGTGGGTGACGGTGGCGATATCCCCCAGGCGGAAGACGCGGCCGTTGCTCTCGACCGGGGTCTCGGCCACGGCCTTGGCGCCGTCGAGCGCACCGGTGACGCGCAGCGGCACGCGCTGCGAGGAGGTCTCGACCGTGCCGGCCGGGGTCACGTTGTTCTGCTTGGCGAGCGAGTCGAACAGCGCCTGCGGCGTGATGCCGAGGGTGGCGAGCTTGGCGTGGCTGAACTCGACGAAGATGCGCTCGTCCTGATTGCCGTAGACGTCAACCTTGGTCACGCCCGGCACCTTCAGGAGGCGCTGACGGAAGCCTTCGGACACCTTCTTGAGCTGGGCATAGTCGGCGCCGTCGCCGGTCATCATGTAGAGGATCGAATCGACGTCGGAGAACTCGTCGTTGACGACGGGTCCGAGGATGCCGGAGGGCAGCTGGCCCTGCACGTCGACCAGCTTCTTGCGCAGCAGGTAGAAGAGGTAAGGCACGTCCTTCGGCGGCGTCGAGTCGCGGAAGGTGACCTGGAGCGCGGTGAAGGCAGGCTTGGAATAGGTCTGCACCTTCTCGAAGTAAGGCAGCTCCTGGATCTTCTTCTCGATGGGATCGGCGACCTGGGTCTGCATCTCCTGGGCGGTTGCGCCCGGCCAGATCACGGAGACGTTGACCACCTTCACCGTGAAGAACGGATCCTCGGCGCGGCCGAGCTTCTGATAGGAGAAGAAGCCGGCGACGCCGAGCACGAGCATCAGGAACAGGACCAGCGTCGGATGGCTGACGGCCCAGGCCGAAAGATTGAAGCGCTTCATCGCTCTCTCCGAAAAGACGATCCAATTGCAAAAACGTCAGCCACTCTGTTCAACCCGTCGTCGCGAGGCAGCGAAGCAATCCAGGGGGCTGGGCAAGTTCTGGATCGCTTCGCCGCTTCAGCCCCAGCATTTGCGCTTGGGCCGAAACTCACCTCACACGACGAACTCGTAAAAGACGCCTAGAAAGACAGTGACGAGACGACCCGCACCCTCTGGCCCGGATCGAGCTTCTGCACGCCGAGGGCGACGATCTTGGCGCCCTCTTCGACACCGCTGGTGATGACGACGTCGTTGCTCTCGTAGGACTTCACCACCACCGGCTTCAGCGTCACCGCGCCGTTGTCGTCGACCACGTAGAAGGAGGGCTTGCCGCCTTCGTTGAACAGCGCCGACAGCGGCAGCCGCGCGACGCGCTCGGTGGCGGCGTCCGACAACGTCAGCGTCGCGGTCATGCCGAGCGAAACCTTGTCGTCGGCCTCGGGCAGCGAGAACTTTGCGAGATAGGTGCGCGTCGCGGTATCCGCGGTGGGCGCGATCTCGCGCAGCTTGGCCGTATATTTCTTGCCCGGCTCCGACCAAAGAGTGACGCTGGCGGCGCCCGACTTGGCACGTCCGACCAGCGTCTCAGGGATCGCGACGACCGCTTCCTTCTCGGCAAAGCGGGCGACACGGATCGAAGCCTGGCCTGCGGCAACCACCTGGCCGGGCTCGATCAGCGTCGCGGTGACGACGCCACGGGCGTCGGCGTTGAGCGTCGCGTAGGAAAGGGAATTCTTGGTCAGCTCGACCGAGCGCTCGGCCCGGTTCAACCGTGCGCGGGCCTCATCGGCGGCGGCGCGGCTCGAATCCATCTGCGCGTCCGTGGTCCAGCCCTTGGCCTTCAGATCCTTGGCGCGCTGCTCGGCGGCGGCGGCCTGGGCCAGCACGCCGGTCGCCGCGGTCTGCTCGGCCACGGACTGCTCGGCCTGGAGCTTCAGATCGACCTCATCGAGGGTGGCGAGCGGCTGGCCGATCTCGACGGTCTGGCCGACCTCCACGAGGCGCTTGGCGACCTTGCCGGCGACGCGGAAGCCGAGATCACTCTCGATCCGCGGCCTGACGGTGCCGACGAAGCTCCGCTCCGGGGTTTCGGCATCATAATGCGCGGTGGCGACCAGAACCGGCCGCGGCGGCTCGGCCTTCTCGGCGACGGTGTCATTGCACCCGGCAAGCGCCGCGGCCATCAGGGCCAGCGACACACCTGCCAAGAGCTTGGAATAGCTGGATAAAACCGACCGGACGAACATCGGAGGACACTCCTGCGACTGCAATGAGAGGAATGTCGACTAATCACTGATAAAAGTCAATAATCGTCAGTCATCAGGAAAGCGTGATCGTTAAGGGGTGGTAACCCTCCGTCGCCCTGGCGAAGGCCAGGGCCCATTACCCCTGAAGTCGGTTGCTGGGAGAAGCCGTCTCCCCGCGCGCCCCGAGAGGAGCCGCGGAGAATGGGCCCTGGCATCCGCCAGGGCGACGTTGGCTCTACCGCCCCTGCCCGGCGAACTCGTGCTTGCTGTCGTGGCCGCCGACAAAAACCAAAATGCCGGCGAGCAGGGGCAGCACCGCGAGCACCAGCAGGCCGGTCGAGGTCTGGCCGGTGGCTTCCTTGACCCAGCCGATCAAATATGGCCCGCCGAAGCCGGCGAGGTTGCCGATCGAATTGATCAGGGCGATACCGCCGGCCGCGGCCGTGCCGGAGAGCCAGGCGGTCGGCAGAGTCCAGAACACACCAAAGCAGCAGAACACGCCGATCGCGGCCACCGTCAGCACCACCATCGTCAGGATGGGATCGGTGAGATAGGAGGAGACGCCGAGCGCGACCGCGGTGAGCAGTAGCGGCGCGCCGACATGCATCACGCGCTCGCGCGTGGCATCGGAGTGCCGTGCCCACAGGATCATCGCGATGGTGCCGAACAGATACGGGATCGCGGTGACGAAGCCGGTCTGGGCATTGGTGAGACCGAACGCCTTCACGATCTGCGGCAGCCAGAACTGCATGCCGTAGAGCGCGCCGACGAAGCCGAAATAGATCAGGCTGAGCGCGATCACCTTCGGCGAGGACAGCGCTTCGCCGAGCGACAGATGCTTCACCGCCTGCTTGGCCGCGATTTCGGAATCGAGCTTCGCCTTGAGCCAGGCCTTCTGCTCGGCCGAGAGCCAATCCGCCTTCTCCGGCCTGTCGGTGAGATAGAACCAGGTGACGATGCCGAGCAGCACGGAAGGAATGCCCTCGATGATGAAGAGCCACTGCCAGCCCTTCAGGCCCATCGTGCCATCGAGCCCGAGCAGCAGGCCCGAGACCGGCGCCCCGATCACGGTCGAGACCGGGACGGCGATGGCGAAGGCCGCAAGGAAGCGGGCGCGATATTCGGCCGGATACCAATAGGTGAGATAGAGGATGATGCCGGGGAAGAAGCCGGCTTCGGCGACGCCGAGCAGGAAGCGCAGGACGTAGAAGCTCGTCACGCCGCTGACCATCGCCATCAGCGCCGAGATGATGCCCCACGTCACCATGATGCGGGCGATCCAGCGGCTGGCGCCGAACTTTTCCAGCGCAAGATTGCTCGGCACCTCGAAGATGAAATAGCCGATGAAGAAGATGCCGGCGCCCCAGGAGAAGATCAGCGGCGTGAACTTCAGCTCCGCATTCATGGTCAACGCGGCAAAGCCGAGATTGACGCGGTCGAGATAGGAGAAGAAGTAGGCCAGCACCAGGAACGGAATCAGGCGCCAGGAGATGGCGCGGATGGTCGAGGTCTCGACTTCCGTCTTGGCTGTGCCGGCGGAACCGGCAAAGGTCGTGGTCTGGCTCATGGCTTCCCCCCAGGGTTGTTGCTTTTATGGGCTGATCCGGGGTTTTGAGCATCGCCGCGAAAGAGTCAATGGAGCAAGCAATGCATGGGGCGCAGCCGGATAACCCCACTGCGCCGCTTCGGACATCCCTGGTCCGGGCCGGGCTGGCGCTGGTCGTGATCGCCTGCGGCCTCCCCCTGCGCTGGTACGGCCTTCCGCTCGGCCTTCCCGCCTTCGTCGTGAAGTACGGCGGCTCGCTGTTGTGGGCGACGATGGTGTTCCTGCTGGTCGGGGTCTTGCTGCCGAGGCTGTCGCGGATGCAGCTTGCGGCCATCGCGGTGCTGATCGCGGTCGTCGTGGAATTCTCCCGGCTGGTGCACGTGCCATGGCTCGATGCGTTCCGGCTGACCACGGCCGGCGCGCTGCTGCTGGGGCGCATCTTCTCGCTGTGGAATCTGGTCGCCTACCTCATCGGCATCGTCGTCGGCATCTGGCTCGACAGCCGCGTCGCGAGAAACCGGATCCCCCAGTCAAACACGCTCACTCCGCGAGCTGAAACCGCTCGAAGCGATCGAGCTCTTCCTCGATCACACGCTTGAGCTCCTTGCGCCCCGCGGTCTTCCTTCCCTCCCCGACCCACGTCCATTTCTGCATCAAGAGCTTCCTGGCCTGCCGGTCGGTCTTGAGATCGAGCGCGGCGACGATCTCGTCGCCGACCAGCACCGGCAGCGCGAAATAGCCGAATTTGCGCTTGGCCTTCGGCACATAGGCCTCGAACAGATGGTTGTAGCCGAAGATGAGGTTGGTGCGCTTGCGCTGGATGATCAGGGGATCGAACGGCGAAAGGATGTGGACGAGATCGGGCGATGGCCCCTCGCCGCCGGCCTCCAGCACCGCGGGCGCCGCCCAATGCTCCTGCTTGGCGCCATCGATCGCGACAGGGACGAGTTCGCCGCGACGCACGCGCGCGGCGATCAGGCGCGCGACCGCCTTCTTGCTCGGCGCGTCGAGATGGCAGACCGAATCGAGACTCACCACGCCCTGCGACCGCAGCGCGCGATCGAGCAGATAGGCTGTGATGTCCTTTGCCGATGCCGGTTTCGGCAGCTTGTCCCAGCCGAAATGACGCGTCATCAGCTCGTAGGTCTTGAGCATGCCCTGGCGCTCGCTGATGGTCACGGTGCCGGTGTAGAAGGCAAGCTGCAACGCGCGCTTCGAGGGTTTGCGGCTCTGCCACAGATGCTCCTTCTCGGTGAGCACGTCATCCTCGATGTCGCGGATCGTCAGCGGCCCGGCGCGCACCAGCCGCATCACCTTGCGCGTATCGGCCGGCTTCACCGAGGCGAACCATCTGTGCCCTTCGCGCCGGTGCTCGCGCATCGCCGGCAGGAAGAAGCGGAAATCGTTCGAGGGGATGTAGGACAGCGCATGGGTCCAGTATTCGAACACGCTTCTGTCGACGCTCTGGGCCTGGCGCAGATCGGCGCGGCGGTAGGACGGAATGCGGCTGAACAGGATGTGGTGGTGACAGCGCTCGATGACGTTGATGGTGTCGATCTGCACATAGCCGAGATGAGCGGTCGCGTCCGCAACGGCCTGCGCGCCTTCGCCGAACGGGGTGCGCTCATCCAGCCGCTGGGCGTGCAGCCAGATCTGCYGGGCCTGTGTGGTGGTGAGTGGGAGCGGTTTGGGCGCGCGTGACATTGCAGGACGCAATGTAGCGGGATTCGCGCCGGGAGAAAGAAGCGGACCAGGAACAACAAAAGAAAATGCCGCGCTGCCATCTGCTGACAGCGCGGCCGTTTGACATGGCCGGCAGCTACTTCGCCGTCATGGCCTTCTGCGACTTCATGTAATGCATGCAGGCGCTCTTCATCTTGCCATTGCTCATGTCCGTGTTGGCCATGGCCATTTCCTTGTTCGACGCCATCTTGGCCGGCGTGTCGGCTGTGCCGCCCATCATGGCGGCGGACTTCATCATGTTGTCCTTGGTGCACGCCATCATCGCGGCCGATGCGGGGGACAGGGAAAGAGTGAACGCGACAAAGGCTGCGGTCGTGAGCAAGATCTTCATTGGAAAAAATCTCCTCCGTAAAACGAAACCGGCGTCATGCCGGCCTTCGCAATTACGCATTCTCTCGCTCAGACGTTTCGCGGAGAAGACAATTTTCTTGCTGCGCTGCGAAGACGAAGGGCCTCAACGGCCGTCTTTCGGTGC
>NZ_JBFUES010000356.1:0-6874 GCF_056403875.1 Bradyrhizobium sp. P2_E8 | reverse complement strand
GCCCGAGCGCGAGGGACGTCTCAGCCCGGCTGACCGCAACACCCTGCTCGCGGCGATGACCGACGAAGTCGGCACGCTGGTGCTGCGCAACAACTACCTCCAGACGCTGGCGCTGTCGCTTGCCGAACGCAAGGGCGTGGCCGAGACCGGCTTCCTCACCCGCCTGATGCAGTCGCTCGAGCAGCGTCACCTGCTCAGCCGCGCCGTGGAATTCCTGCCCGACGATGCAGCGATCGTCGAGCGCACGAGGCGCGGCCAGGCCCTGACACGGCCGGAGCTTGCCGTATTGCTCGCCTACGCCAAGCTGACACTCTACGAAGACCTCCTCCTCACCGGCGTGCCGGATGATCCTTATCTCGCCCGCAGACTGTCCCTGTATTTTCCGCGCGAGATTCTCGACAAATTCCCGACCGCGGTCGAGCTCCATCGCCTCCGACGCGAGATCATCGCGACCAGTCTCGTCAATGCCGTGATCAACCGCGGGGGCCCGGCCTGCATCGTGCGCCTGACCGACGAGACCGACGCCGATATCTCGACCATCGTCATGGCGCAGGTGGCGGTGGACGCGATCTACGAGCTCAGGCGGCTCAATGACGCGATCGACGCGCTCGATACACGTATCGACGGGCAGTTGCAGCTCAGCCTCTACGCGGCGATCCAGGATCTCCTGCTCTCCCGCATGGTCTGGTATGTGCGCAATGTCGATTTCAAGGATGGGCTGAGCGCGATCAACGCCCGGTTTGGCCCTGCCGTCCGCGAGATCGCAGCCTCCCTCGACGACGCCCTGCCACCGGACTTGCAAGCCGCGCGCGGCAAGCGCCGGCAGGAGCTGACCGATGCCGGCGTCCCGACCGGCCTCGCCGGCGAATTGGCGGACCTCGACGCCCTGGTCTCGGCGCCGGATATCGTGACGGTCGCCGAGCGCACCAGCCGCAGCATCCGCGATGCCACCGCGACGTTCTTTGCCGCGGAAGCCAATTTCCGTCTCGACCGCATCATGGCCGCCGCGCGCAGCGTGGCCGCCAGCGATCATTTCGAACGCCTGGCCATCGACCGCGCCGTCGAACTGATCGCGGCAGCCGAAAGACGCCTGACCGCAGCTATGCTGGCAACCGGCCAATCCGGTCAGCAGGCCGCGGAGACCTGGCTTGCAGCTCACCCCGAGGCGACGCGCATCCGCCGTGCGGTCGAAGAGATCGCCGCCGGTGGCCTGACGCTGGCCAAGCTCATGGTGGCCGCGAACTTGCTGGGGGACCTGGTCAAAGCCTAGACGGAGGAATCCAAATGATTCACGCCACTTGCCATACCGCCGACAATGTCCGTTGTATCGAGTTCGATGCCACACCGTGGTTCAACGAGGCTGATGCTCCGAGCATCATCGAGTTGGCCCAACGAGGATGGACCAGCACGGCGATTGCAGATTCCCTCGAGCACCGACGTGGATACGAAGGCTTGCACGACCTCGTTGAGTATGCGGCGACGCGACTGCAATCGGAATCCCTGGAGGACCCGACCTGGGAAACCTTCGCATGTGTCGTCGATGGACCCGAGGCCGTCGCCTGGCTCGAGGAAAACCGGCCCAACGTTGTGGCAAGGATCCCGTAGGCCAAGGCAAGTGCAGCAAAGGCCACAATTGATTGGCGGCATCGCAAACGAAGCGGAAATGGCGCGCCACGGCCGATGAAGATGGCACTATTGTTTCGCTGTGCCACTGTGCGCCGTCTGACGCTCTATCCGGCCGAGCCGCGGGCGCGTGCACCGGCGCTGTCACGCGGCGCCGTTACAGTTTTCCATAAACTCGCCCGGCGACCGCCTTCAGGCGCTCGACCGAGCCGGACTCAGGATGCGGCTTGACCGGCGCGAACAGGATCGAAGCCTGCCTGCCGTTCTTCCAGACATAGATGTTGACGGCGTTGCCGTTGCCCTTGGTGCAGGAATGCTCGCCGAATGCTTCACTGCCGAGCTCGGGTATCGCCACGTGTTGGCACGGGCCGGTGCGCTTCATCATGCTGATGACGGTGTCGCGCGAGATCGCGATCACCGCGACGGTCATGGTGTTGGCCTCGCGATCGAACATCATGCAGCTGCCCGCGCCGGTCCGCTGGACCGTCAGCGTGCCCTTGTCGAGAAAGCCGTCGGCATCCGCGGCCGTGAGCCACTCGCAATTGCCGAACCGCTCGCTGCTCTTGCTCACCTTCCCGATGGCAACGCGCGCGGCTTCGGTGATCGGTCCGAGCAGCGCATCGTCGGCACGCCGGCCGATCGGATAGACGCTGATCTGCAGAATGTAGTCGCCGGACAAGGCGACGACCGAGGCCTCCTGGCGCTGCGCGCCGGCGGCGCTCGTTCCGCCCTGGCCTTCCTCGCCGATCCCGGACACTGCGTTCAGCGGCATGCGCTCGCCGAGCGTCTTGACGAAGGTCGCATACAATTCCCTGGCGCGGTCCTTGTCGGGATTGCGGAACACGGTCAGCATCATCGTGTCGCCGCGGCCGGCCTGGTAGATGCAGCCGCGGCCGTCCTGATTTGAAATCAGCGACCATTTGAGCGCCGGCATCGCGCCGGCGAGCTCCTGGGCGCTGATGAACGGGCAGGTTTCGGCCGCGCGCGCGGGAAGGACCGGGACGGCTGCGACTGCAAGAAACAGGACGAGGCAGGAGAACAGACGATCGATAGGACGCATGGGACAACTTACTACCGAAATGGCGCGCCGCGCTCGATGAAGATGGGCACTATTCGTTCGCCGTGCCCCTATCTTGGTGGACCATGAGCGGAAATGGGCAGTCGGCCGGTGGGGTGAGATCATGCTGTTAAGCAGGCGCCTAGGGGTCCACTCATTTACTCCATTCCTATGAGAGTGATGCAAGTCACAGAATGGCAGTTGCGTTTGTCCATTCTGCGAATACTCTGGTCACATAGTGATTTGGGGTTGTGATGGGCGTACTTCGCATCTTTTCCATAATCATTTTCTTTGCCTGGCTCGGGTGTGAACCGGCGCTCGCCCAAAAGCGCGTCGCCCTCGTTATCGGCAACTCCGCCTATAAGACCGTTCCGCGGCTCGGCAACCCGATCAACGATGCAGGTCTGATCGGCAAGATGTTCCAGGCTGCCGGTTTCGATGTGGTGGACGTCAAGCTCGATCTTAATACTGCGGAGATGCGCAGGGCGCTGCGCGAGTTCGGCACGAAAACGCGCGATGCCGAGATCGCCGTGGTTTACTATGCCGGCCATGGCATCGAGGTCGACGGCAGCAACTACCTGATTCCCACAGACGCGGTTCTCGAGACTGATACCGATGTATATGACGAAGCCTTTCCTCTGGATCGGGTGTTGGTAACGATCGAACCTGCCAAGCAGCTTCGTCTCGTCATTCTGGATGCTTGTCGCGATAATCCCTTCGCCAAAACGATGAAGCGCACGCTGTCCTCGCGCGCGATTGGACGGGGGCTGGCAAAGGTTGAGCCAAACAGCGCGAACACGATGATCGCCTTTGCGGCCAAGGCTGGATCGACAGCGTCGGACGGCGACTCGAAGAACAGCCCGTTTGCTACGGCCCTCGCCGATCATCTAACGAAGCCCGGCCTTGATCTGCGCAAGGCGTTTGGGTTTGTCCGTGACGATGTGTTGAAGAACACGAGCTTCAAGCAGGAGCCTTATGTCTATGGCTCGCTCGGTGGCAATGACGTTACGCTTGTGCCGGCCAAGCCGGTCGCAGCTGGCCCGCAGGCGAGTCCGCTGGAAACAGTCCGCAAGGATTACGAACTCTCATTGCAGCTCGGTACAAGGGATGGCTGGACCGCTTTTCTCGCGCAATATCCGGAGGGGTTTTACGCCAATTTGGCCAAAGGCCAACTGAACAAGATCGCTGCCGAGGAGGCACGCGCGGCGGCTGCAGAAAAGGCTCGGCAGGCCGACGAGGAGAAAGCCAGGTTGGTCGCAGAGCGTGCGAAGAAGGCCGATCAGGACAGGGCAACTGCCGCAGCCAGGTCTGCCGAGGAGCACCGTCTTGCGGCGGAAAAGGCCAAGCAGATCGAGGAAGCAAAGGCAGAAGCGGCCGAGCAACGAAGGAAGGAAGCGGAGGCCGCCGTCGTCAAGGCGCTAGCCGAAAAGCAAGCGGCCGAGAAGGCGCTCGCTGACAGACTTGCGAGTGAAAAGGCTGCGGCGGAGCAGGCCGCAAAGCAGGCTGCCGATAAGAAGTCGGCTGATGAAGCCGCTCAGAAGATTGCCGCCGTCCAGCCGACGGTCTCGCAACCCAGTCTGTCGCCGCAAGAAATGGCGAAGCTCGCTCAGCTGGAGCTGCGCCGCGTCGGATGTTTGACGACTGCCGCGGATGGCGACTGGAATGCATCGTCACGCCGTTCGCTGAGTCTGTTCAATAAGTATGCCGGTACCGAGTTCGACGTGCAGGCCGTATCCATCGACACCATCGATGCGATCAAGGCTCGTGCGCCGAGGGTATGCCCGCTTGTTTGTGACCATGGTTACCGGGCAGAGGGAGACGCTTGCACGAAGATCACCTGCAAGAGCGGCCTCGAGCTGCAGGATGACGGAAACTGTGCGCGTCCCAGGAAGAACATATCTTCGAGAGCTCCGGACGAATCATCAGCGGGTGGTTCGAAGCCGCAGAGGTCTCTGCCGCCGACCGAATTTTCTCCCAATCGCCGATTGCCGGGTGAGCCGCCCGATGGATCAATTCCGACCGGCCAGCGAATGACCGTCCAAAGCAGCGCCTGCCCGCGGGGACAAGTCCTCGAACTGATCGGAGGATCACAGGCTCACGGGATCCGTCGTCAAAAGCGATGTATCGCGGCGAACTAGCGTTGCTGCAGGCTCATCACCCGAGCTGCATCGTGGATTCTTCTCCAAAGCGACACGAAAATGTCGATCGGCGGAAGCGCAAGCCATTCGGAAACTGGCGCGCCGTTCAGAACGAAACCGCGAACTCATATATAGTTGAAATTGTTATATAAATTCAAGATCCTGGGAATGATCGACTGACTGAAGGCTAGCTACGCCCCCGACGGCGTATGCCCCAAGGGCGGCTCGTTGGCCGACTGCTTTGACTGGGACAATGATCGTTGCCGGCCGCCTTAGCTTCTTCGGCGACCACGCCCATCTCGCCAAATCCCATTGATTCGCAGCCTTTCTGGCGCCACTGCGCAAGCGGAGTGGGTCGTCCACGCAAAGCGACCGTTCGGCGGGCTCGAGGCCATGCTCGTCTATCTGTCGCGCTACACCCACCGCGTTGCCATCGCCAGCAGCCGCCTGATCGCCTTCGACCAGCAGGGTGTCACCAAGGGGGAGCAAAACGGCCCACCGGAAATCCCACGGAAACCTCGTGACGCTCGCGCCTTCTCGAATGTCCAGGGACGGCCGACCGGGGACGAAATGTCGCGAAACGAGCAATCTCGCCAGACTTGATAACTTGCTTATGATATCGCGGAGGTAGCCTGTTCGCAGCTGTCCGCTTTTCCGGGAGAAGCGAAAAGCGGACGCTATGGCTCTGCCGGTTTACCATGGGTAAGCTTTATGCAATGAAAAATGACACCGCTCGAACGAACGCCGACGCCTTGACCGAGAGAAGCCTCGCTCAAACAAAGCCTCACGAAGGCCCGCCACGCACGGATGTCGGGACGATAACGCTCCATTGGGCGACCGCGCTCGCGTTCGTCGTAAGCCTCGTTACCGGCCTACGCATCGCCGCAGACGCGCTGCACGCCCCCTTCTCGAAATGGCTCGCTCCCGTCCTGCCGCAGGGCGAGATCTTTTCCTGGCATTTCCTCGCCGGACTCGCCGTCTTCTTCTGCGGGTCGGCCTACGTCGCCTACCTCGCGCGCAGCGGCCTCGTCGAGCGCAACAGCCCCAAGAAGACGCGGATCCTCGCGATGCGCGCTCCGGCTCGCCTCAAGTGGGGGGCCGTCAACGTCATCCTGCACTGGTTCGTCTATGCGCTCGTGATCTTCCTCACGGCGACGGGCGTCATGATGTATCTCGGCTATGGCGGCTGGTGGGCTTATCTCCACTCGACCGCCGCCTATGTTGCGCTCGTCTATATCTTCGCGCATGTCGCCGCGCATTATCTCTATGGCGGCTGGCTGCAGATTTTCCGCGTGTTTCGGCCGGCCCCGCTCGCGATCGCGAAGGCCGTGCGGCCGAGGCCTCTTCTCGTCGCCGCTGCAATCGGGGTGGCAGTCGCGTGCGGCGTCGCCGGGGTCGACTGGGCGACGCGCGATACGCTCGTCGTCGCGCGGGTGAGCGACGCGCCCAAGCTGGACGGCGCCATGGGCGATCCCGCCTGGTCGCGCGCGCGCCCCGTCTTCATCCGCACGCAGCAGGGTGCCAATCTCGGCGGATCGGGCGAATCGCTCGTGGAGGTGCGCGCCCTGCACGACGGGCAGAAGATCTATTTCGCCTTCCGCTGGGAAGATCCCACGCGCTCCCTGCGCCGCATTCCGATCATCAAGAAAGAGGATGGCTGGCACGTCCTCGACGAGCGTGCGGGCCTGCAGGACGCCGTCGACTTCTACGAGGATAAACTTGCGGTCATTCTCTCGGATAACCCATCGCTCGGCGGCGCAGGCGCGACCGATCTCGGCACCAACCCGCTGCCCGGCAAACCGATGCCGATCAACGGCCGGGGCTTCCACTTCACGACGGATGGCAGCTACATAGACATGTGGCAGTGGAAGGCGTCGCGCGGGGGCATGCTCGGGCGTGTCGATAGCCAGTATATCGGCCCGCCCTACGCTCCGACCCTGGACGAGCAAAATTACGATGCCCGCTACCAGGGCGGCTATTGGAACAAGCCTGGTCGCTCTCTTTATTCGTATAATTTCAAGTTCGTCCGCAGGAACGACAAGGGGCCCGTCACGGT
>NZ_JBFUES010000355.1:0-6881 GCF_056403875.1 Bradyrhizobium sp. P2_E8 | reverse complement strand
GCTGCGCAATCGCGGCGGTGACAAGAGCGCGGGCACCTCGCATTAAGCCGCCGCTAACGATGCAGCGCAGCGATTGTTGCGCGCATCGCGCAACCGCGGAGCGATTCCCGCCCCGCTGCATGCGGCCGGGACCGCACAACCGCATTAATGCTTAGGTAACTGGCTTTCCTAAGGTTTACGCCATTTGTGCGGTGTATTCGTGTTCCTCCAGGGAGGGGGAATGCGCCAGGTCTTTTCCACAGTGGCGGCCGGAATGTCCTTAGCCGCGAAGAACGGCTGGGCGGCCTTGGCGCGGCGTGGTCCTGTCCTGTGGCTGACCCTGTGCGGCGCGCTGCTGGTCGCGGGGATCTTCGCCGTGACCGCCATGGCCGTCGGCGAATTCCGCGAGCGAACCCTCGCCAACCGCGAGCGCGAGCTGGAAAACACGGTGCAGCTGATCCCGCGGCATTTCGATCAGCAATTCGAGGATTCCGACGTCGTCGCCGCCGATCTGATCGGGCAGATGAACCTGCCGGGGATCGCCTCGCCCGCGATGTTCCGCGAGCGCATGTCCGGCTCTGCCACAAACCAGATGCTGCGCAGCAAGATCAGCTCGGTCTCCTATCTCGGCGACATCGCGATCTACGATGCGGACGGCGAGCTGATCAACTGGTCGCGGGCCCAGCCGCTGCCCAAGATCAACATCTCATCGCGCGCCTACTTCCAGACGTTCAAATCCGATCCGATGGCCGAATCGGTCATCCTGGAATCCGTCCGCAGCTTCATCATCGGCAAATGGACCACGGTCGTCGCACGACGGCTGAGCCTGCCGGACGGCACGTTCGTCGGCGCGATGGTCCGGCGGATCGATCCCGACAGCTACCAGAACTATTTCGCATCCGTGGCGCTCGCCGAAGGCACGGCGATCTCGCTGTTCGATCGCGAAGGCAAGATGCTGGCGCGCTATCCGCATGTCGAGGAGCTTATCGGCAGGAGCTTCAAGACTGCGCCGCTGATGCACAAGGTGCTGACCAAGGGCGGCCAGCAAACGCTTCGCGTCAGGAGCCCGGTCGACGGCGAGGAGCGGCTCGGCTCAGCCGCGTCGCTGAAGCATTTCCCGCTGGTCATCGTTGCCACCAACACGACGGCGGCGGCGCTTGCCGACTGGCGGCAGCAGACCGGCTTCATGGTCACGACCGCCGCGCTTTCGGCCGTGGTGATCACGCTGATCCTCTTTCTGATCATCCGCCAGATCAACCGGCAGAACCGCGAAGCCCAGGCGCGGATCGAATCGGAGCGGCAGCGGCTCGACACGGCCCTGAACAACATGTCGCAAGGGCTGATCCTGTACGACGCCGCCGGATACATCGTCACCTGCAACCGCCGCTACGCCGACATGTTCGGCCTCTCCCACGACGTCATCAAGCCCGGCTGTCACATCCGCGAGGCGATGTACCACCGCAAGGAGCGTGACGCGTTTGACGGCGATGTCGAGGAATTTTGCGCCGACGTCATGAGGATCGTCGCCGAAGGCACGGTCTCCACGCGAACTCATCAGTTGGCCGACGGCCGCGCCTTCCAGGTCATCAACACGCCGCTCGCGCAGGGCGGATGGGTCGCCACGATCGAGGACATCACCGAGCGCCGCAACCTGGAACAGGAGCGCGATCGCAACCACACCTTCCTGCGCGAGATCATCGACCATATCCCCTCGCAGATCACCGTGAAGGATGCGCGTACGCGGCAATATCTGCTGCTCAATGGCGTCGCCGAACAGTTGTTCGGCCAGTCTCGTCAGGATGTTGTCGGCAAGACCGCCTTCGACATCTTCCCCGAGACGCCCGCCGCTCATATCACCGAAGACGACAGCAAGGCGCTGAATTCGGCCAAGGGATTGTTCAAGGACGAACACGCCTGGCAGATGCCGGGCATGGGGCTGCGCTACATCACTTCGACCCGGATCGGCATTCGCGACGAAGCCGGCGAGCCGCGCTATCTCATCCATGTCATCGATGACGTCACCGAGCGGCGGCGCGCCCACGAGAAGATCGCGCATATGGCCCATTACGATGCGTTGACCGACCTGCCGAACCGCACGTTGTTCCGCGAGCAGATCGAACGCGAGCTGGCGAAGGTCGCCGACGGCGGACAGTTCGCGCTGCTCTACATCGACGTCGATGAATTCAAKGGCATCAACGATTCGCTCGGCCATCACGTGGGCGACGAGCTGTTGAAAGCGATCGCCACCCGACTCCGTGGCTGCCTCAAGAAGAGTGATCTGATCGCGCGGCTCGGCGGCGACGAGTTCGCGGTGATCCAGACCGGCATCCAATCCCGTGCCGACGTGCTGTCCTTCGTGACGCGGATCTACGAGGCAATCCGGCAGCCCTATCACTGCCTCGGCCATCAGCTCTCCACCGATGCCAGCATCGGCATTGCGCTGGCGCCGCAGGACGGCAACGATCTCGACCAGCTGATCAAGAACGCCGACCTCGCGATGTATGGCGCCAAGGCCGAGGGACGCCGCACCCACCGCTTCTTCGAGCCGGAAATGGACGCGTGCGCCAAGGCGCGCCTGACCATGGAGCAGGATTTGCGTCAGGCCCTGGTGAACGGCGGCTTCGAGATCCACTATCAGCCGCTGGTCGATCTGCGCTCGGGCGAGGTCTCGGGCTGCGAGGCGCTGCTGCGCTGGCGCCATCCCGAACGCGGCGCGATCTCGCCGGCGGAGTTCATTCCGATCGCCGAGGATACCGGCCTGATCAACGAGCTCGGCGACTGGGTGCTGCGCATGGCCTGCAACGAAGCCGCGACCTGGCCGTCGCATGTGCGGGTTGCGGTCAACGTCTCGCCGGTGCAGCTCAAATGCGACACGCTGGCGCTCAGGATCGCGGGCGCGCTCGCCGCCTCCGGGCTCGATCCGCGCAGGCTCGAACTCGAGATCACCGAGGCCGTGCTGATCCGCGACGACGAGGCGGCGCTCTCGATTCTGCACCAGCTTCGCTCGATCGGCGTGCGGATCGCGCTCGACGATTTCGGCACGGGCTACTCCTCGCTGAGCTATCTGAAGCGCTTCCCGTTCGACAAGATCAAGATCGACCGCTGCTTCGTCGCCGACATCGCGGAGACGAGCGGCGCGCCCGTGATCGTGCAGGCGGTGGTGAACATCGCCGCCGCGAGCCACATGACCACGGTCGCCGAAGGCGTCGAGACCGAGGCCCAGCGCGAGCTGCTGCGCACGCTCGGCTGCACCGAGATGCAGGGCTATCTGTTCAGCGCGCCGAAGCCGGCCAGCGAGGTGCGAAAGCTGTTCGGCCCGAGCGATGCCGTGCCGGTGGCGGCGGTGGCCTGAGATGGCGGGATCCGCATCGCCGTCATGGCCTTGCGGATCGCCCACGGCGCCAAGGGAGCCGGCGACCACGTCACCCTCAGCGTCGGCGTCGCCAGCCACAGTCCCGGCGAGGCCGACGGCACCCCCGACCCGCTGCCGGGCCTGGCCGGCCAGGCGCTTTATGCGGCAAAACGGCTTGGCCGCGACAGCCTGCCGGKTCCTGGCCGCATTGCCCGCAAATCAGCCTCGCCGAACACGGCGGAAGCGGTTGCCCGCCCCTCGCCAATCGGCTAAATGAGGCCCCACTGCACCCGTAGCTCAGCTGGATAGAGCGTTGCCCTCCGAAGGCAAAGGTCACACGTTCGAATCGTGTCGGGTGCGCCAGCCTTGTGGCCGTCTTTACGCCAGCGCCTAGCTGAGCATCGAGATGATCGCCTGGATCTGGTCCGAGGCGGACGTGACCAGTCCGTCGTAGGACGTCTGGCCGTGTGCGGCGGCCTTCAGGATGCATTCGGCCACAGCCGCTTTCAGACCGAAGACCGATTGATGGGCCGGCACGCTCGCCATCACGGTCTCCAGCGCTTGACGCATCGTGTGAATGAGCTCGGAGCTGTATTGCATGGGCTGTCCTCCGCGGGCTCATATTAGATCGCGTGCCCATGCTTGCCACTCACAAGCCTGAGACTGTTCTTTGAACCCGGTCGAGACTGAACGCCTCAATTCAAACGCCAGATGGCCGCATTGAGCAGGCCGGCAAACGCGACCCGGGCTGCGTAAGGCGCGAAAAGCATCCATCACCTCGCGCTTCTCTTTGCCCGATTGTATCATCCTTCCATGAGCGAATCCGACACGGTGACTGGCGACACTTCGCCCGTCCGCAAGATCATCCATATCGACATGGATGCGTTCTATGCGTCCGTGGAACAGCGCGATAATCCCGACCTGCGTGGCAAGCCGGTCGCGGTCGGAGGCTCCGCCGAACGCGGCGTCGTCGCGGCCGCCAGCTACGAGGCCCGCAAGTTCGGCGTTCGCTCCGCGATGCCGTCGGTGACGGCGAAGCGGCAATGTCCCGACCTGATCTTCGTCAGGCCGCGCTTCGAGGTCTACAAGGCGATCTCCAGGCAGATCCGCGACATCTTTGCCGAGCACACGCCGATCATCGAGCCGTTGTCGCTCGACGAGGCCTATCTCGACGTGACGGAAAACCTGCAAGGAATCCCGCTGGCGCGTGACGTCGCACTGCGGATCCGCGAGAAGATCAAGGCCGAGACGGGGCTCAACGCTTCGGCCGGCATCTCCTACAACAAGTTTCTGGCCAAGCTCGCCTCCGATCATCGCAAGCCCAATGGTCAGTTCGTGATCTCTCCGGAGATGGGACCCGCCTTCGTCGAGGCGCTGCCCGTCGGCAAGTTCCACGGCATAGGTCCGACAACCAGCGCGAAGATGAATGCGCTCGGCATATTTACCGGTCGCGACATGCGTAACCAGACGCTGGAGTTCATGAACGCGAATTTCGGCAAGTCGGGCGCCTATTACTATTGGATCTCACGCGGCGTCGATGAGCGTCCGGTCCGGGCCAACCGGATCCGCAAGTCCATCGGCGCCGAGAACACGTTCTCAACCGACCTCGACGAATTCGATGCGCTGGTCGCCGAGCTCAAGCCTCTCGTCGACAAGGTCTGGCGCCATTGCGAGGCGACCGGCAACCGCGGCCGCACCGTCACCTTGAAGATCAAATTTGCCGACTTCGAGATCATCACACGTAGCAGGTCCGCACCAACACCGGTTGCGGGCCGGGACGATCTGGAGCGGCTGGCCTGCGGCCTGCTCGAGGTCGAGATGCCGCTGCCCAAGCGCGTGCGGCTCTTGGGCGTTTCGCTGTCTGCCCTGCAGGACGGGGATGATCCGGAGCCGCAGCTGACTTTCGGCATCTGAACCGGATGGACAGAGCGCTCGCCGAACGCGACCTCTTTGTCCGCGAGGCGTCTCCAAACCTGCCGTAGAGGCAGCAAATACGGCCATTCGCGAAACGGTGACGGGATTTTTCAAACCCGCCACCAATAGAAGTGTCGATCGGCCCGCACCAATCAATGCTTCATCTGCTCGAACACCACGATGACGCCGGTCGGCTCGGGCTCGTGCGCCGTCAGGCGTGTCAGGTCTGCATCGGACCAGTCGGCGAGGCTGACGACTTCGCCGGTCTCGCGTTCTGCACCTGGCGACGGGGTGGGCTCGAGGACCTTGAGTCCGCTTTCGTCGACGAAGAAGGTGTGCTCACCGAACATGCTGTTGAGCTGGGGCACGGCGGGATGCTCGTCGGGCAGCACCTGGGCGCCGAGTTGCGTGATGGTCTGCTTCACCTGCGCGGATGTGAGCTTCATGCGCTGCTCCGTTTCTGTCGTTTCGGGTTTCATTGATTTGGGCCAGAGCGGGCGTTCCCTGCGCCCTCGTTCGCCTGGCTCAAATTTCCGAACTGATGCTGCGCGCAAATGTTCCGGTGAAATGTATTTCGTGATCGCGCGTGGCATCTGCCGCGCTCACGGCACGGGATCGCCACACGATGCCCACGATCTGCCTGTGCGCGGCTCTAATCGGCGGCTTCGACGATCCGGATGTCGCGGTCCGCACCGTCGCCGAGCAAATCATGAGCCGCCTGATAGGCCGGGCTCGCATACGCGGCCTTGGCGCGCTCGACGCTGACGAACTCGATGAGAACGACGCGTTCCATCTGCCCGAGCTCGAAGGCCGCAGCCGGCACCCCGCGCGCGAGCACACGGCCGCCGGCCGCCTCGATCGCCGGGCGCGACAGCTTGGCATAGGCCGCCATGGCGTCGGGGTTCTTGATCGCGCGGTAGGTGGCGACCCAATAGGCTTTTGCCATTCTTGTTCTCCTTGCTTCTCGTGACCTAATGCTCGCCTCTGACCTCGCCGACCGAGAGCGCGCAGATGCGTGACAGATATGTGTAGGGCAGACCGGTCTCCTCGGCCCAGGCGTTGAACTGCGCCTGCACTTTTGCGAGATCGCCCTTCGACTTCACCTCTTCGCCGATATCGAGGCCGGCACCGCGCAGGCAGGCCACGACGTCCCTGGAGGTCACGAAACCGTCCCAGCCGACGAAGCGCAGCAGCATCTGGCCGGTATTGCCGCCCAGCCGGCTGCCGCGTTTGGTGAGCAGATCGAGCAGGCCGATCTCGTCGGACGACGGCCACTTCGCCAGAAACTTGCCGAAGCTGCCGTGCTCCTTTGCAATCGCCTGGACGAAGGCGGCGTTGTCGCGCACCGACATGATCTTGGCGCCGTTGCGCACGATGCGCGCATCGCGCAGCAGGCCCTCCCAATAGTCTTCCGGCTGGAAGGTCAGCTTGGCCGGCTGGAAATGCAGGAAGGCCTCGTCAAAGCCGTCCCATTTCGAATCGATCACGCTCCAGGCAAAGCCCGCGCAGAACACCCGCTTGGTCATCTCGGCGAGGATGCGGTCGTCGCCGAGCTTCGCGAGGCGCTTGAGGTCGGGCTTAGCGGGCATCAGTCTGTCCAGCGCCTTGGGGCCGCCCTTGCGCTTCTCGGCGCGGG
>NZ_JBFUES010000354.1:0-6885 GCF_056403875.1 Bradyrhizobium sp. P2_E8 | reverse complement strand
AGGCGACACAGACCACCGTCATTCCGGGTCGCGCCACTTGGCGCGAGCCCGGAATCCATCTTGCCGCGCAAACTGTTGCACGATGGATTCCGGGTTCGATGCTTCTCATCGCCCCGGAATGACGGTGTGTTGCCCTTGTGTTCACGCTTCGAGCGCGATCGCGTGAACGTGCCGGCCGTAGTCCGGCTCCTTGCGATGCACCGAGCGGCGATAGCTGAAGAAGCGCTCGTCGGCGTAGGTGTCGAGGCCGAGATCGTCGATCATCAGGATGCCGGCGGCCTCCAGCCGCGTCCGGATGAAGCCGGCGAGGTCGAACATCGCGTGGCCCTCGCGCGCCGACGGAATGAAGAACGTCGCGTTCTCCGCGTCCGCCTCGATGAAGCGCGCCACGAACTCGTTGCCGACTTCATAGCTCTCCTGCCGGATCAGCGGGCCGATCGCCGTGATGATGCCGCCGCGCGTGGCGCCGAGCTTTTCCATCGCTAGAATCGTCGCCTCCAGCACGCCGGTCAGCGCGCCCTTCCAGCCGGCATGGGCGCAGCCGATCACGCGCGCATTGGGATCGACGAACAGCACCGGCCCGCAATCGGCGGTGGAGACGCCGAGCGCGATGCCGGGCGTCTTGGTCACCAGCGCGTCGCCCCTCGGCCGCGGCCCGCTCGGCCACGGCGTCTCGGCAACCAGCACGTCGGGCGAATGGATCTGGTGCAGGCTGAGGAAACGTTCGGGCGCAACGCCGACATGCTCGGCCATGCGGCGGCGATTCTCCGCGACGAGGGCCTGATCGTCGTTGGAGCCGAGCCCGCCATTCAGCGCGGCATAGATGCCGCCGGAGACACCGCCTTCGCGGGTGAAAAAGGAATGGCGCAGGCCTGGCACCGCCGACAGCAGCGACGAAGCGAGAGTCATCAGTTCCCTCCGGCCTGTTCGAGATCGCTGAGGCCGGCAAGGCCTGACAGCCGCGGCTCGGAGATGCCGAGCACCTTGAACATCGAGCCCATGCCGCTGCGCCCGGTGTCGGTCAGGCGCTTCAGCGCCACGGAAATGTCGGTGGCGACCTCAGGCGCCGCCTTCTGCATCAAGGCGGCTGCGCGGGTGTCGATGCCGACGCGCTTGAGGAAATCGCCCTGCGTCACCGGCCCGTGCACGCGGGCGCCGACATCCTCAGCCGCGCGCGCCAGCGCCTGGAAATCGACATGGGCGGTGACGTCGGCCTGGCCCGGCGCCTTCAAGGGATCGGTGAAGGTGTGGCGCGCGATCGCCTGGAAGGTGTCGCCGGCATCGCTGCGCAAATGGCCGTAATCGATGATCAGCGCCGCACCGTCCTGGTCGCGCACGCGCGTGGCGAGCTTCATCATCTCGCCGTCCGGACGCCATTCGAACACGGCGCCGACGGGCGCGGCGCGCACCAGGGGCGGCAGCAGCACGTCGAAGCGCGGCGTCGGCTCGGGGGCCGCGCCGAACTGAAGCTTGCCGTTGGGATCGATCTCGATCACGCGCTCGTGCCAGCCGTTCTCGTGGCGGACCATCTGGTGGATCGGCAGCACGTCGAAATATTCGTTGGCGAGGATGATGCTCGGGCCTTCGGGCACGTCGTCGATGCTGTCGTRCCAGGCGATGTGGCGCACGCCCGACAGCATCGCACTCTGCCGTTCGCGCAGGACGGGATTGACCTCGACCAGGTGGATATGAAGCGCCTGGTAGAGCGGCGGCAGCACGCGGAGCGCGCGCAGCGCATCCGCCATCATGGTGCCGCGGCCGGGGCCGAGCTCGATCAGCCGCAAGAATTGCGGCGAGCCCATCTGCTTCCATACCGAGGCGGTCCACAGTCCCAGCAGCTCGCCGAACATCTGGCTGACCTCGGGCGCGGTGGTGAAGTCGCCTTCACGCCCGAGCGGGTCGCGCGAGACGTAATAGCCGTAGCGCGGGTGCATCAGGCACAGTTCCATGTACCGCCAGACCGGCATGGGGCCTGAGGATTTGATCAGCGCCTTGATCTCGTTCAACAGCGGCGAGTCGGTCACGGACGGCTTTCTCGAAATGAATTAACTGATAGCCCCGATGGGCCTCGGCGCACCGCGCCTGATAGCCAATACAATAAGTATGCCGCCTACAATAAGCATCGGGATCGACAACAGCATGCCCATGGTTAACCCGCCCCAGAGGTAGCCGAGCTGGACGTCCGGCTCACGGAAATGCTCGCCAATGATCCGGGTCAGGCCGTAGATCAGGATGAAGCTGCCGAGGATGAGCCCCGGCCGCTTCAGGGCGCCGCGCCGGATCATCACGGCGAGCACGATGAAGAGCAACAGTCCCTCCATGCCCGCCTCGTAGAGCTGGCTCGGATGGCGCGGCACGTCGCCCCCTGTCGGAAAGATCATGGCCCAGGGCAGGCTGGGGTCGGCAGCGCGGCCCCACAATTCGCCGTTGATGAAGTTGGTCAACCGCACCAGGAAGATCCCGATCGGCGCAACGCCGCAGGTGATGTCGCCGAGCGACAGGATCGAGATCCTGTTCTTCCGGGCGAACCACATCACCGCGACGACGCAACCGAGGAAGCCGCCGTGGAAGGACATGCCGCCTTCCCACAATTTGAAAATGGCGGCGGGGTGCTCGATGAAGAAGGGSAGATTGTAGAACAGGACGTAACCGGTGCGGCCGCCGACGATGATGCCGAGCGTCACCCACAGGATGAAATCGTCGATCTGCACCAGGCTGATCGGCGATGAGCCGGCCCACAGCCTGTCGTTCTTGATCAGTGCGCGGGCATAGAGCCAGCCGAACGTGATCCCGCAGATATAGCCGAGCGCATACCAGCGGATCGCAAACGGCCCGATCTGGAGTGCGATCGGACTGAACGAGGGAAAGTCGATGAGCAGAAAGGGCATCACGCCTTCTATGTCTAGACGAGATTGCGGCGATAGAGCGCCAGCAGACGCTCCCAATGCCGCTCGGCGGCGTCGCGGTCGTAGACCGGCCGCTTGGGGAAGGCGAAGCCGTGATGCGTGCCGGGATAGATCTCGACCTCGGCTTTGGCGCCGCTCATGCCCTGCTTGACCTTCTCGATGATCTCGGTCGGCGCATAGATGTCGGTCTCGGCGCAGGCGAAATAGAGCTCGGCCCTGGTCTTGGCTGCGGCGAGATGCGGGCTGTCGTCCTGGTCCGTCGCAAGCTGGGTGCCGTAGACCGAGGCGGCGGCCTTGACGCGATCGGGGAAATGCGTGGCGGCGTTGACGGCGTACCGGCCGCTCATGCAGTAGCCGACGGTGCCGACCATCTTCGTGTTGGCGGCGGCCTGGCCCTCCGCATAGGTGAGCAGCGCGCGTGTGTCGTCCATGATCATGGGAATGGTGAGCGAGCCCATCAGTGCGAACATGCGCTTGCGCTCCGGTGCGTTCGGGTCTGTCGGCAGCGCGCCGAGCTCCATCACGCCGGAGCGGTAATAGAGGTTCGGCAGCATCACGTGATAGCCTGATGTCGCGAGCCGGCGCGCCATGTCGCGCAGCTCTTCGCGGATCGCCGGCGCATCCATGTAGAACAGGATGACCGGAAACGGCCCGCCACGTTCGGGATGGGTGATGAAGGTTGCGGTGTGGCCGTCCCTGGTGGGAATCGCGATCTGCTGGTCGATCATCTCGTGCGCCTTGTGATTCTTCTTATGCCGGGACGTTGAATACGATTGCAAGGAAACCGGGGCATGACAAGGATACCGCCGATCGGCCCTTGATCCGTTCCGCCCGGATTGCCATTGTCTTTTCGAGCGTTCGCGCAAAGTTTATCGGAGCTGCCAGGAGACCGAAATGACCCAGACCAACAACCGGTTTTTCGACGAGATCGGCCGCCTGATGAACGACGCCGCCGGCGCGGCCCAGGGCGTCAAGCGCGAGTTCGACACGGTGATGCGGACCCAGGCCGAAAAATTCCTGCGCGACATGGACCTGGTCAAGCGCGAGGAGTTCGAGGCGGTCAAGGACATGGCCCGCCTGGCGCGTGAGGAGAACGAGGCCCTGAAGGCGCGCATCACGGCGCTGGAGGCCAAGCTCGGCGGATAGCACCAATGCCGTAGCCGGATGGAGCGCAGCGCAATCCGGGCCGCTCTCACCTGTTGCACGAGTTCCCGGATTTCGCTCCGCTCCATCCGGGCTACAAGAGGCTACCCGGTGCAGCCCGGCAGCCCATTCTCCTTGTCATTTCCGCGTCTTCCGGGTAAAAGCCCGCCACGTTCGCGGCCCCCGCACCCCTGGAGGCTTGCTGCGAACTATGCCATGGGCCGCGTTGCGGCCCATTAACTTTTGCAAAAACAAGGACTTAACGTTATGGCGACGACCGTCAAGGAATTGAAGGCGACCGCACGTCCGAAGAGCGGCAAGGGGGCCGCCCGGGCTGAGCGTCGCGCCGGGAAAGTGCCCGGAGTGATCTATGGCAACAAGCAGCCCCCGCTCCCGATCTCGGTTGATGATCGCGAACTGCGCCAGCGCATCCTCGCCGGCCGGTTCCTGACCACGCTGGTCGACATCGACCTCGACGGCAAGAAGCACCGCGTGATTCCGCGCGACTACCATCTCGATCCGGTCAAGGACTTCCCGATCCATGTCGACTTCATGCGGCTCGGCGAAGGCGCCACCATCCGCATCAGCGTGCCCTTGCACGTCGTGAAGGCGGAAGCCTCCCCGGGCGTGAAGCGCGGCGGCGCCATCAACATCGTCGCCCACGCGATCGAGCTCGAATGCGGTGTCGAGAGCATCCCGCAGTACATCGAGGCCGACGTCGGCACGCTCGAAATCGGTCACTCGCTGCATCTGTCGGACGTCAAGCTGCCGGCCGGCGTGAAGGCGCTGACCCGCGAAGACGCGACCCTCGTCACCATCGTGCCGCCGTCCGGCTACGCCGAAGAGCAGAAGGCTGCTGCTGCGGCCGCGGCTGGTGGTGCGGCTCCGGGCGCTGCGGCTGCTCCGGCGGCTGGTGCGGCTGCTCCGGCGGCTGGCGCGGCTGCTCCGGCAGCGGCTGCCAAGGCTCCCGCCGGCGGCGACAAGAAGAAGTAATCTCTCAAGGCTGGCGCGCGGTCCCTGATCGCGCGCCGAGCGAGGGGCGCGCCGCGTCATGCGACTCTTTGTTGGGCTCGGCAATCCCGGCGCGAAATACGCACGTAACCGGCACAATATCGGCTTCATGGCCGTCGACGAGATCGCGCGGCGTCATGGTTTCTCGCCATGGCGCCGCAGGTTTCAGGGCGAGACCTCGGAAGGCGCGCTCGGCACTGAGCGCGTGATCCTGCTCAAGCCGACGACCTACATGAACGATTCCGGCCGCAGCGTTCAGGAGGCGGCAGGCTTCTTCAAGATCGCCCCTGGCGACGTCACCGTGTTCCATGACGAGCTCGAACTGCCGCCGGGCAAGGTGCGCGTGAAGATCGGCGGCGGCATCGCCGGCCACAACGGTCTGCGCTCGATCTCGGCGCATATCGGCAACGACTACCGCCGTGTCAGGCTCGGCATCGGTCATCCCGGCGTCAAGGAACTGGTGCACGGCCACGTGCTGTCGGACTTCGCCAAGGCTGACAACGACTGGGTGGCGACGCTCTGCGACGCGGTCGCCGAGCACGCCGCGCTGATCGCCAAGGGCACGGACGCGACCTTCGCCAACAGGGTGCATCTTGCCATGCAGGCGAAGGGATTTTTGACCAAGGACGACAACGGCAAGGAATAACGCTCGTGGGATTTAAATGCGGGATCGTCGGGTTGCCCAATGTCGGCAAGTCGACCTTGTTCAACGCGCTGACCGAGACGGCCGCGGCGCAAGCCGCGAACTATCCGTTCTGCACCATCGAGCCGAATGTCGGCGAAGTCGCCGTGCCCGATCCGCGGCTCGACAAGCTCGCGGCGATCGCCAAGTCCGGTCAGATCATTCCGACCCGGCTGACCTTCGTCGACATCGCGGGCCTCGTGCGCGGCGCCTCCAAGGGCGAGGGCCTCGGCAACCAGTTCCTCGCCAACATCCGCGAGGTCGACGCCATCGCGCATGTCGTGCGCTGCTTTGAAGATTCCGACATCACCCATGTCGAGGGCAAGATCGCCCCGCTCGCCGACATCGAGACCATCGAGACCGAGCTGATGCTCGCCGACCTCGACAGCCTCGAGAAGCGCCTCGACAACCTCAGCAAGAAGGCCAAGGGCAACGACAAGGACGCCAAGGAGCAGCTTGACCTCGTCAACCGCACCCTGGTGCTGCTGCGCGAGGGCAAGCCCGCACGCCTCGTCGAGCGCAAGGCGGAGGAGGAGCGTGCCTTCGGGATGCTCGGCCTGCTCTCGTCCAAGCCCGTGCTCTATGTCTGCAACGTCGAGGAAGGTTCGGCCGCGACGGGCAATTCGTTCTCGAAGGCGGTGCAGGAGCAGGCTGCCAAGGAAGGCGCCGTCGCCGTCGTCATCTCCGCCAAGATCGAATCCGAGATCGCCACCATTTCGCGTGAAGAGCGCGCCGACTTCCTGGAGACGCTGGGTCTCGAAGAGGCCGGCCTCGACCGCCTGATCCGCGCCGGCTACACGCTGCTCGACCTCATCACCTATTTCACGGTGGGCCCGAAGGAAGCGCGTGCCTGGACCATCTATCGCGGCACCAAGGCGCCGGGCGCGGCCGGTGTGATCCACACCGATTTCGAGAAGGGCTTCATCCGCGCCGAGACGATCGCGTATGACGACTACGTCGCGCTCGGCGGCGAGGCCGGCGCCCGCGATGCCGGCAAGCTCCGGCTCGAAGGCAAGGAATACGTCGTCGCCGACGGCGACGTGATGCATTTTAGGTTCAATACGTAAGACGCAAACTGCGTGCCCCGGACGCAGCGCAGCGCTGCTTCAGCGGTGCGCTGCAGAGCCGGGGCCCAAGGAGTCT
>NZ_JBFUES010000353.1:0-6890 GCF_056403875.1 Bradyrhizobium sp. P2_E8 | reverse complement strand
CATGTGATCTCCGGATTGACATAGGTCTGCGGGCCGTCCTTGGCGTCGAGCTCGAGCACCACGACGCGCAAGGGCACGCCGATATGCGGCGCCGTGATGCCGATGCCCGGCGCGGCGCGCATCGTCTCGAGCAGGTCCGCGGCAAGCTCGCGGAGCTGGTCGTCGAATGCGGCGACGGGGCGGGCAGGCATCGCGAGCCGGCGGTCGGGGTAGCGGACGAGGGGGCGGATGGTCATACACGCTCCTACCACTCACGGATGGTTGAAGCACCCGGTTCTTGACGCCCTACCAACTGGAAGGTAGCTAACTGGTCATGACCAACGTTTCCTCGACCGCCGACGACATTCTGGCCTGCGCCCGCACGCTGATCATTGCCGGCGGCTATAACGGCTTCAGTTACGCCGACATCGCCGACATCGTCGGCATCCGCAAGCCGAGCATCCACCACCATTTCGCCAGCAAGGTCGATCTGGTCCGCACCCTCGTATCGCGCTATCGCGAGGAGGCCGCGGCGGGACTCTCCGCAATCGAGCGCAATATCCCGGACCCCGGCGTGCAGCTCAAAAGCTATCTCGCCTACTGGGAGGCGTGCATCAAGGACGCGACGGCTCCCTTCTGTGTCTGTGCGCTTCTTGCCAGCGAGCTCCCGCTGCTGCCCGAGGAGGTGGCGCTTGAAGTCCGCGCGCACTTCCGCGCCTTGGCATCCTGGCTGACCTCGGTGATGGAGCGCGGCAAGCGGCAGGGGCGACTGCAACTCGCCGGCACCGCGCGGGTCGAGGCCGAAGGATTCATGGCGACCGTTCATGGCGCGATGCTGTCGGCGCGCGCCTATGGCGATCCCAAGATGTTCGGTGTCATCACCCGGCCGCTGCTGGAGCGGCTGTCCGCGACGCGCTGAGATCCATCCGAAGAGCCCGACAATCACACAAGCTGCGAGACATCTGCGTCACGGCGACTTCGCTTCGCTCGAGAAACTACCAACTAGTAGGTAAGGAGACGATCATGAAAGACCATCATCAGCTGGATTCCGCGTTGGCCGATCAGGCGCAATGGCTGAAGCTGTACTACTTCGCGCGCGCGGGGTTTTCCGTCGCCTGGGTCGCCGCTGCGCTCGCCATCGGTCAGTCCTCCGCGCCGGTCGCCGGAGCTTTGCTCATCGCTTATCCTGCCTGGGACGCCGCGGCCAATTGGCTCGATGCGCTGCGCAGCGGTGGGCTCAGCCAGAACCGCACCCAGGCTCTGAACGTCCTGGTCAGTCTGGCGACCACGGTCGCGGTCATCCTTGCCTTGCAGGTCAGCATGAACTGGGTGCTCGGCGTGTTCGGTGCATGGGCGATCCTGTCCGGATTGCTGCAGCTCGGGACGGCAATCCGGCGCTGGAGGCGTTTTGGCGCGCAGTGGGCCATGGCGCTCAGTGGTGGCCAATCGGCGCTGGCAGGCGGCTTCTTCATCGCTCAAGCCGCGATGCCCGCGGCCCCGTCGATCACGAATGTCGCCGGCTATGCCGGGGTCGGCGCGCTCTACTTCCTGGTCTCGGCGATCTGGCTCACCGTCACCGCGTGGCGGCGCGGCGCCAGGCGGGCTCAGCTGGGGTGATGCGATGGCCTTGGCGGGATCATGACACGATGCCGGTGTCTTGCCCGACGAGTCAAATCGCGGCTTCGCATCGGAAGGGACTGGCAAGTGATCGGCATCGCAGGTGACCGGCATCGTAAGTCATTGATCCCGCAGCGCCCGCCTACTGTGCATGGGGTTGTTTTCAAAGTTTTTGTTGGCAGGTCGCAAAAGCCTCAACTCGTTCATGTGCGGCGCGGGTGCTCGTGCCGCCGCAGGAACCCGTGGGCGCAAGGGCTTTCCTTGGAATGCGGTCTCCTTGAAAATTGCATGGTCGGCTGATCGATAGTTGGTTTATGACTTGCAGGCGATGATCCAAAACGCGCGAAGGCTTCTCCTCGCGCCAGAACATGCGCCAAGCATGCCTCATGTCTGATGATCTGAACTGGCTTTCCGCCCGTGAACTGGCCCGGCGCTTCGCCGGGGGCGATCTGTCGCCGGTCGATGTGCTGGACGCGACCCTGGCGCGGCTGCGCACGGTCGATCCCGTCCTGAACGCGGTGTGCTTGCTGGACGAGCCGCAGGGGCGGCGTCTGGCGGCAGAGTCCGCGGATCGCTGGCGTCGCGGAACGCCGCTCGGGCCGCTCGACGGCGTGCCCGTCGCGATCAAGGATACCGCGCAGGTCACGGGCTGGCCGATGCGCATCGGCTCCCGCGCCACTGCGGCCGCGCCCAGCACGCAGGATACGCCCGGTGTCGCCCGGCTGCGCGAGGCAGGGGCCGTGTTCTTCTGCAAGACGACGACCCCCGAATTTGGCTGGAAGGGCATCACCCATGGCCCGCTGACCGGCATCACCCGCAATCCCTGGGATATTTCCCGCACGCCCGGCGGCTCCAGCGGCGGTTCGGCCGCATTGGTGGCGGCCGGAGTGGTCCCGCTCGCCACCGGAGGCGATGGCGGCGGCTCCATCCGCATCCCGGCGGCGTTCAGCGGCGTGTTCGGATTGAAGCCGAGCTATGGCGTGGTGCCGAACCTCCCCGGCGTCATGGGAACGCTCGCGGTCTATGGCGGCCTGTCGCGCGATGTCGCCGACAGTGCGCTGTTGTTGAACGTGCTCACGCGCCCGGACCCGCGTGATTCCTTTGCCATTCCCCATCGCGGCATCGATTATCTCGATGGCCTTGACCGCGGCGTTGCGGGCCTGCGGATCGCATGGTCGCCCGATCTCGGCTTTGCGGTCGCCGACCCTGCCGCGGTGGCCGGCATGCGGCCGGCAATCGACGCGCTGGTGGAGGCAGGCGCCGACGTGCAGAATGTTGCTCTCGATCTGTCCGGCGCGCAGCATGCGCTGGAAGTGATCTGGGGCGCGTCGCACGCCGCGCTGGTGCGTGATTTCACCGGCGCGCAGCTGGCAGCGCTCGATCCGGGCCTGCTGCGATTGATCATCGCGGCCCAGGATCTGTCCGCGCGCGAATTGCAAGCCGCCCATGTCGAGATGCGCGCGCTGAGCCAGCAGATGCAGGCGTTCCATCAGGACTACGACCTGCTGCTGACGCCGACGGTTCCCATCACCGCTTTCGCGGCCGGCATCGATACGCCCGACGCCGCGCGCTTCCCGCAATGGTTCGACTGGACGCCGCTGACATGGCCGTTCAACCTGACGCGCCAACCCGCCGCCTCGGTGCCGTGCGGATTTGTCGAGGGACTGCCGATCGGCTTGCAGATCGTGGGGCCGATGTTCGCCGAGCAGAGCATCCTGCGCGCGAGTCGGTGCGTCGAGCAGGCCTGCGCCACCGCCGCGCGACCAGGCCTGGTCGATGGCGCCGCGCGGACGTTCCTTCAAGGACGATGATCTCCGATCGATCGGCCGCACCGGAGGCGGCGCTTGCGGAACCGCGCGCCGGCGGCGCGGTCGCCGGAAAATTAAAGTACCGTCGCCTGTCGGCCCGCGCCAAGCCMATTCGTCTTTCACTCAGACAAACTGACTGGAGACAAGGAACATGAACTCGTCCCCCTATCGCTGGGTGATCGTCGCCGCCGGCGGCCTGCTTGGCTGTGTCGCGATCGGCGGCATGTTTTCGCTGCCGGTGTTCCTGCAGCCGATCGCCAAGGACACCGGCTGGTCGGTGACCGGCATCTCCAGCGCCATGACGATCGGCTTTCTGGCGATGGCCTTCACCAGCATGGCCTGGGGTACCGCGACGGACAGGTTCGGGCCGCGGCCGGTGGTGCTGACGGGATCGACGGTGCTGGCGGCGAGCCTGTTCGCCGCGAGCCATGCGACCTCGCTCATTGCGTTCCAGTTCGTGTTCGGCCTCTTGGTCGGCGCCTCCTGCGCGGCGATCTTCGCGCCGATGATGGCGACCGTCACCGGCTGGTTCGACACCCATCGCAGCCTCGCGGTCTCGCTGGTGTCGGCCGGCATGGGCATGGCGCCGATGACGATGTCGCCGCTCGCGGCCTGGCTCGTCTCCAGCCATGACTGGCGCACCTCGATGCAGATCGTGGCGCTGGTGGTCGGCGCCATCATGATCCCGGTGTCGCTGCTGGTGCGCCGACCGCCAGCGCTCGCGCAGGCGATGCCGGTGCCGTCGGGCGAGGACGCCGCGCAGGCAGAGATGTCGCTGGGCGAGGCGCTGCGCTCGCCGCAATTCCTCATCCTGCTCGCGACCAATTTCTTCTGCTGCGCGACCCATTCCGGCCCGATCATCCACACCGTCAGCTATGCCGTGAGCTGCGGCATCCCGCTGATCGCGGCGGTGACGATCTACAGCATCGAGGGGTTTGCCGGCATGGGCGGTCGCATCGCCTTCGGGCTCCTCGGCGATCGCTTCGGCGCCAAGCGCGTGCTGGTCACGGGCCTCCTGTTGCAGGCGTTTGGCGCGCTCGCCTACGTCTTCGCGCATCAGCTCGCGACCTTCTACGCGGTTGGCGCCATCTTCGGTTTCATCTATGCCGGTACCATGCCGCTCTACGCGGTGCTGGTGCGCGAAAACTTTCCGCTGCGCATGATGGGTACGGTGATCGGCGGCACCGCGATGGCCGGCAGCCTCGGCATGGCGACGGGACCGCTCGCCGGCGGCCTGATCTACGATGCGTTCTCGAGCTACGCCTGGCTCTATATCGCCTCCAGTGCGATGGGCCTCGGCGCCTTCCTGATGGCGATGACTTTCCGCCCGTTCGCGAAACCGCAAGGGCAGGCGGCGGCCGTAGCGGCGTGAGGCTCAGCCGCGACGCTGCACGTGCTCGATCAGCGCGCGCAGCTTCGGCGCGCAGCCCGATGACGTCGACGTAAACGAGATCGTCGTGCGCCCGACGCGGACCACTTGACGATCCATCACGGCATCACAGCCGCTTTTCGAAGAACAGGTCCGGATAGGGATCGTCGTTGAAACGCGGAATTTCGCTCCAGCCTGTGCTGCGGTAGAGCTGGCCGGCCTCGGGGAGGGCGCTGTTGGTGTCGAGCCGCAGCAGCTCGACGCCGAGCCCGCGCGCCGCGTCCTCGGCTGCGTCCATCACGCGTCGGCCGAGCCGCAATCCGCGCGCGGCGGGGGCGACCCACAGCCGCTTGATCTCGGCATAGCCGTGATCGGTTCCCTTCAGCCCGACACAGCCGATCGGCAGCGTATCCGACATCGCGACGATGAACGCGCCGCGCGGGCGGCGCATGTCCTTGGCATCGGGGTCGCGCGACAGCGAAACGTCAAAGCCCTGTTTGAAGCGGCGGCCGAGCTCCGCGTAATATTCGCCGAGGCAATAGCGTGCCTGTTCGGATCGTGGATCCATCTCCTCCAGCGCGATGCGCTCGCGCGTCAGCGCGGAGGCGATCATGTCCATCGCCGCGAGCAGCGCATCGTGCTGCGAATGCTGCGCAAGGAAGCTCTCGGCCTGCGTATTCGACAGCGCCTCGTAGGCTGCGAACTCGCGCCGGCCCGTGCGCGTGAGTTTCGCCACGCGGCGGCGGGCATCGTCCTCATGCGCCGTGGTCTCGACCAGCCCTTCGTCCTCGAGGCTGCGGAGCAGCCGGCTCATCAGCCCGGAATCGAGCCCGAGATAGTCGCGGATCTCGGCCACGTCCGAACGTCCGTGCCCGATCGCGTTGAGCACGCGCGCCGCGCCGAGCGGCCGGCCGCGCCCCAGGAACGAGGTATCGAGCGCGCCCACGGCAGAGGTGACGGCACGGTTGAAGCGGCGGACGCGGGAGACGGGATCGAGCATATATCTGACTTTAGTCAGATATACCGATCTGGTCAATCGAAGATGGCCGGTCTCACTTCACCAGCGTCAGCAGCGGCTTGTCCTTCGCGACGATATAGGTCGCAAGCTCGCTCGCGGCCGCGGTGCCCACGTTCTTGGCCGCATGCACCGTGCCAGCCGGGATGAACAGCACGTCGCCGGCCTTCAGCGTCACCGGCGGCTTGCCTTCGACGGCGTATTCGATGGCGCCCGCCAGCACGTAGATGATCTCTTCGCCCGGATGGGTGTGCCGGCCGAACGCAACACCGGGGGCGAGGTCGACGCGCACCTGCACGGCTTCGCGGCCGGGCGCGCTGAGATCGTGGCGCTGGAGGTCGGTGCGCGTGACACCGGCCGGCTGCGCCGCTGCCGGCAGGGTGAACAGGTTTGCGGCAAGCAGGGCGGCGCTGGCGAGGATACGTACGGCTGGGAAAAGGCGATGGCTCATGGTCGGCTCCGTGTGGTCGCTGGATTGATCGCACCGCGCGGGGCCGGCCGACTTTCGGCCGGTTCCCGCGTCGTGTCGCTTCAGACCAGGGTCGTGGTCACCTCGATGTTGCCGTGCACCGCCTTGGAGTAGGGGCAGATGCCGTGCGCGGCTTCGATCAGCTCCTGCGCAACCGCGCGGTCGACGCCGGGGACGCTGACGTCGAGACGGGCGCGCAGGAAGAAGGCGCCGTTCGCATTGTTCAGGTCGATCGCGGTGTCGACCGACGGCTCGCTCGGCAGCTTGACCTTGCGCTGGGCGGCGGCGAGCCCGAGCGCGCCGAGGTAGCAGGCCGACCAGGCGGCGGCGAACAGGTTTTCGGCGGCCGGATGCGGCTGCGCCAGCTTGATGTCGAGGAAGCCGTCGCTGGAGCGCGCGGCACCGTCGGAGCCTGAGGTGACGTGGGTCTTGCCGGTGAAGAGAAGCTTGGCAGCGGATGACATGGCGGGGTCCTTTCGGGGTTGATATAGATCGTATCCGATCTAATCGGATGCGCGTTGAAATAAACCCGCCGCATCCGCCGGTCAAGCTCTTCCGATTTAATCGGATGCGATTTATATCGGTTGGCAGATCACGAATTGCGGAGGTTCCCGTGGCCCGTTCCCCCAAAGC
>NZ_JBFUES010000352.1:0-6896 GCF_056403875.1 Bradyrhizobium sp. P2_E8 | reverse complement strand
CTTGAGCCTCGTATGCGTAGATCGTGCTGCGTGCCATCGAGAGATCCTGCGCCAGCGCTTCGGCTCTCTCGTGCTCCTTCTGCATCGACCGCCTCTGCTCCACGGCGCCGGCTTTTGCTGCCTGCGTCAGCCTGGCGACTTCGTCGCTGGCATTTGTAGCCAGCGCCGTCTGCGCATCGATATCGCGTCGCGCAGCCGCAAGCGCCTGCTCCAACTGGCCGGTCCGATCCCGCTCCTGTTGCAGGGATTTCTGCAACTCCACCGCATCGTCCCCTGTTGCCGCCTTCAGCAGGGAGAGGCCCTCGCTGGCTTTCGCCAACAGCGCTGTTTGCGCCTGATATGCATGAATGGCGCTTCGCGTCAGGGAGAGATCCTGCGCAAGCGTGTCGGCCCTTTCGCGCTCCTTCTGCACCGATTGCCTCAAGTCCTCGGCGCTGGCTTCCGCCGCCCGACTGCGCTGCGAAAGGTCCTCGTTCACGTTTGCCGCCAGCGCAGCCTGGGTTTCGGCATCGTGCCGCGTGGCCGCGAGATTCTGCTCCAGCCGCGCCGACCGTTCACGCTCCTGCTGCAGTGTCTTCTGCAGCTCCGTGGCGGCGCTATTCCCCGCTTGCTTCAGCGCGGCCACTTCCTCACCCGATTTCGTCGCCAGCGCGGTCTGGATTTCGACATCGCGCCGCGCGGCTGCGAGATCCTGCTCCAGCCGCGACGACTGTTCACGCTCCTGCTGCAGCGTCTTCTGCAGCTCCGTGGCGACGCTCTCTCCCGTCTGTTTCAGCGAGGATACTTCCTCACCTGATTTCGTCGCCAACGCGGTTTGGGTTTCGACATCGCGCCGCGCGGCTGCGAGGTCCTGCTCCAGCCGCGCCGACCGCTCGCGCTCCTCCTGCAGGAATGCCTGCAGCTCAGCGGCGCCACTCTCGCCCGCTTGATTCGGCCGGGAAGCTTCCTTCAGTCGGGAACCTTCCTCGACGGCCTTCGCTGCCAGCGCCTTTTGCGTTTCGACCTCGCGCCGCGCATCGTCAAGTGCCTGCGCCAGCCACTCGACCCGATCATGCTCCCGCTCGAAATGTTGCAGCAACTCTATGTCGCGCCTTGCGAAGGCAAGGTCGCACGACAGCGACTCTGCCCAGTCGCGTTGCTGTTTCGGGGGCTGTTGCAGGGCACCTGTGTCGCCGGTCGACGCTTGCGCAACCTGTATCGATTTGTCGCTGCCGCCCGGGCGCGGCAACAACTTCCTGAACTCGTCAGAACCGCGATCGCGGGCAGTCGTCGCCTGTTGCGCGCCTGCGAGGTGCCGCGCCTGATCCTGGGAAGCCTCCGTTTCCGACGGCCATGTCATGGCGAGCATGACCGCTGCCATCCACAGGGGGGCGCATCTTCCCCGCGTGAGGGAGATCTTCACGTCCCCGTTGAGCATGACCGTGCGAGCCATCGGCAATCACCTGTCGCGTGGCGATACGATATCCTTCAGATGCCCCCAGATGCCTCATTATGCGCTCCATCTTTACGCGAATCATATAGCTCGAATGGAGGACCCTCCCCACCACTTTTGGGTTAGGCTTCGGACTGTGCCCGATCATCCAAGCCATGAACCATGAGATGGCCTCAGCAGGCTGGAGCCTTCCGGATTTGGTTCAGTGTCCAATCCTTTTGGAGTACTCTCCTTTCGTCCACGCACATCAGGAATCCTGCACTCATATATCAGGAGCAGGTGGTAACCATTGATCTGGTACCGCTCAGGTAGGGCAGCGAACACACCTGCTGCAGACCCGTCAGCTCGGCGTGGAAACTGGCAGGTCGATCTGCTTCGTACTGGGAGCGCTGCAGCCGAATGGATCGTTCAAGGTTCGCGGCCTCGGCCCAGCGTGCGAGAAATGTTTGCTGAAGGGTGCGTTTATTGAGGCTGCCGTTTGCGCCGAGTGGAGGGAGCATGTTCTTGAAATCGAGTCTCAGAAATGATGAACCCCGGGTGGGGCTGCCAATCGAGGCCCTTTAGTGGTTACCGCTCTTCTTCGGCTGATCGCGTGGCTGCTCGCGGCGGCCGTCACTTTCGTGACGCTTGGACCTCAGGACGTTCGGCCTCACCCCCTTCTCGGACAGCAAGGCGATCACGCGCTCGCCTTCCTTCTGATCGGGATTGTCTTCGGCTTTGCCTATCCGCAGCGGCGCTGGACTGCTTCAGCGCTCGCCGTTGCCCTGATCGGCCTGCTTGAGATCATGCAACTATGGGTGCCGGGACGGCACGCGAGACTTGAGGATTTTATGGTCGATGCGCTCTCGGCCTGCGTCGGCTTCGCGCTTTCCGCGGCGGCCGGCTGGATGATGGCGCAATTAGGCCAAGATCCCGACGCGGTGACGCGCCAACGTCCCTAGTGAGCGCACTGATATGGCTTGCACCGGGGTGCGCGAGTTCGCGGCGAGACGAAACGCACCGTCAATCGAGCTCAGTGCATTGGTGCACGGGCACTCCGTCGTCGCCTGGATCGGTGCTGCGGATCGTCGAATTTGAGCTCGGCAACCAGTCGCCAAAGCTGAACCTCGTGACCATCGGCCAACCGTCCGGCCCGCTTGGTTGCGGACGCGTCGTCAGGGCAGTGAAGGTTGACGACGCTTCCCAATTGGCCATGTTCATCCAGAACGTACGCACGATAGTGTGGCATCGCAAATCCCCAGGCGCGACTGCATCTTACCTGCAGGCTTGTTCCGCGGTGAAAAGATTTTGGGTCATTACGAGCTACCCCTGATGGGGCGACATGCACGCTGCTGCAGCTCGTCCCGAACTCCACTCATGCGGCCAGACCCGCCGRTGCACGTTTCAACACCTCGGACGCGCACGCTCAGGCATGACGACGAAGATGCCTGGACCGCTCCCGAACCTTCGGAAGCTCGCTGCCCTGATAACCGTTGGGGTTCTGCAATTGCCAACGCCAATGGTCCGCACACATTTGCTCCAACGACCGCGTCGATGCCCAGCCCAACGCGTTCTTCGCAAACGTCGGGTCGGCATAGCAGGCGGCGACATCACCGGCCCGGCGCTCCCTGATTTCATAGGGGATTGATCGTCCGCTCACCGATTCAAACGTACGGACGATGTCCAGAACGCTGCTGCCGTTGCCCGTTCCAAGATTGACCGTGATCAGACCGGGCTGTCCGAGCTGGCGCAGGGCACTCAAATGCCCGGATGCGAGATCGACCACATGAATGAAGTCGCGGATTCCGGTGCCATCAGGCGTGTCATAGTCGTTTCCCCAGATCTGCAGCTTCTCCCGCCGTCCAATCGCCACCTGCGCCACAAACGGCAACAGGTTGCTGGGAACGCCCAGCGGGTCTTCCCCGACGAGCCCGCTTTCGTGCGCGCCAACCGGGTTGAAGTAGCGCAGATTGCCGATCCGCCAACCGTCGTCGGACCTGCAGAGATCCTTCAGCATCTCTTCGATGACGAGCTTTGTGCGGCCGTACGGATTGGTCGGACCGAGGGGATGCTTCTCGTCGAGCGGCAGGTATCTGGGCATCCCGTAGACGGTCGCCGACGAGCTGAACACGAGCGTCTTCACCTTCGCCCTCTTCATGGCCGACACCAGCCGCATCGTTCCAAGGACGTTGTTCTCGTAATACATCATGGGCCGTACGTTGGAATCCCCCACCGCCTTCAGTCCTGCAAGGTGAATGACCGCAGTCACTGCGCAGGTACGAAGCATGTCGTAGATCAGCTCTTCATTCCGGATATCGGCATGCCGAAAGATGAGCGATCGCCCGCAGATGGACTGGACCCGCTCGAGCGACGCCTTGTTGCTGTTGGAAAGGTTGTCGACGGCGACGACGTCGAACCCGGCGTCCAGCAATGCGATACAGACGTGGGACCCGATGTAGCCGGCACCTCCGGTCACCAAGATCATTTCGGACAGCTTCCGCATTAGCTCAACTGGCCTCCGTGCAATGCGGCACCACATTACTTGCAAGTCGCGCCCACGGGGCGTGGAGATTTTGGGCCTTATGAGCTACCTCTGGTGGACTGCATCGCGGGTGGTGCGGCAGCGAGGCGGTTTCGCCGATATTGTTGCGATAGGCAGAGCAGGGGTGGATTCGCCAACGGGGGCACAGCTGGCAGAATGCCATCTCCCGCTGCGAAATTGCGACGCCGCTTGTTACCTCTGCCCGATGCGCACCGAATCGCCTGCGGTCGCATCGGTCCGGCTTGGCCCTGATGGAATGTCTGAACTGCCCACCCTTCGAGGAGGCACGGCAGGACCATCCTGGTATCGGAGGGCGACCTCGACGGCGTCACCCGGCTGCAACTCGGTGTCTTCGCTTGCGATGATCCGTTCCTGTCCCTTGCTGCCCTTCCTGATGATGGCAATCTCCGCGTGGTTGCCGGATCCTTGCACGAGCTGTGATCGCACCATCGCAGTGTACTGAAGTTTCTCGCCGACGCTCTGCAGCTTTTCGCGGATTTGGTTGAGCTTTACGCTGGTATCTTGCAGCTCACGGAGCAGGTCGAGCCTCCGCTGGTCATCCAGCTTTGCCAGCTTCCTGACGAACTCGTCCTGCTGCTTCTTAACCTGCATCAGCTGCGCGGAGGTTTGTAGCTTCCGCGTTGATGACAGCAGCACGGCGCGCCGCGCATCCGTAACGCGAGGGCTGATCAAGGAACCTTTGCCGAAGAGCTCGGTCGCTTTCTGCAGGTCTTCAAGATCCCCCTGCAGTCCTTCTTCATCCTTCTTCTGCTGTTCTGACAGCACGCGGACCTCGTCGTCCCCCTGTCGAATGCCGCGCTGAAGGTACGTCTTTTCCTGCTGATAATCACTCTGCTTGGTCTTCAGATATTCCGTTTCTGCGTTGACGATTTCCGAAATCGCCGATCGAGCCAGGGGCGCGTCCATCAGAGCGGCTGGACTGATCTGGGTCCCCTCTCCAAGTTCGGACTTGATGCGCCACATACGCGCCTGTTCTTTGGCCAGCTCCGTCCAAAGCGAACCATACTCGCTTCTCAGGTCTGCTGACTCGAGATACGGGTTGTTCATTCTGACGCGCATGATGTCGTAGCCGCCTGCCACCGCGACGAGCTGGCGCGTGGTGATGGACGGACGATAAGGGTACTCGCCCGGCTTCGATACATCCCCATTCACGTATATGGGCTTGTACTCCGCGATGATCGTCGTGACCTCGTCTGCGTCGATCACGACGACCGTCTCACGGCCATCGGTCGTCCTCTGCCGAAATACCTTGCGCGCAAGGGCAGTCCCGATCTTGGCTCGGATCTGTGGTAAGGGCAGGCCGGCCACTGGAAGCGTTCCAATCAGTGGCAACGAAACATTCCCGTCCATTTGAACGGGAGCACGATGCCGTAGCTCCGGCACGCCCGCCACCGCAACCTCCAGTACATCTCCGACGTTTACCAGATATTCCGCCCTTGCTTGAGTGACGGAGATTGTCAGGCCAACGGCCACCAAGGTCCATTTGATGCAACGACCCAGGTCGCTGCCGGAGACGCCGACATGGAGGCTATTGCGCAGTCTGGAGTTCGGCATGGCGGCATTCCCTGTACGAACGTGGTCACCGAGGTGAAGTCTTTCAAAGTTGTTCATGGAAGGCAGCACACCAACAACCGTCCGAGTAGCCGTCCAGACGGGCGATCCGCAAAACGACGTTCTGTTCTCATTGACGCCGAACCGCTGGTGCCTTCTTCCCCTCTGTTCGACTGATCGGTTCTCCATCATGCCCATCGAACCCACTGGGACGGGCGCTTCCATTGCCGCCCGAATCTAATCCCGCGCTGTCGCGGCTCAATCGACCATCGTAGTTACCCACTTTTTGCCCGTCCCATCCGCATTGCCAATTTTCATCCAGTGACCCGGACTGTACTGATTCAGCCCAAGTGGCGAGTGATCGGGTGGCTGACTGCTATGACTTATGCGTCCTTCACCAATTTGCCGGCCTCTACCAAGCTTCAGGCACATTCGTTCGATGACGGCAGGGCGATTGCAGGRGGCGTTGGATGGAGCAGATTGACCGCTCTATTGGTCGTGGCAGCAGGCACAGAGTTCGTGCTCGTGGCCGGTGCGGCCTATTTCGCAGCTGTCCTTTATCATCGCGTGGTYTTGCTGGAGTCGCCGGATTCCGCCAGGTACATTCTGGAATCCCTTCTGATTTCCACATTGGAATTGCTGGTTTCCATCGGACTACGGCAATATTCCCGAATCCTGACGCAGCCCCGCCACGTCTTCCTATGKAGCGGTGCCAGCGCCGTCCTCCTCGTATTCTCCTTCTTCGTCTCGGCAATATTCGTTCTGAAAGCCTCCGGGGATTACTCGCGAGCAACTGTCATCGTCCAGGCCGGGAGTGTCCTGATCACCGTGCTGTCCACGCGGGCAATATGGTTTTCAGTGCTGCAGCCTGCTATCGCGTCTGGTCTGATCGATGCCAGGCGCGTCATCCTCATAGGAGACCCGGGTCACTGCTTGCAGTTTTCCGCGCGAGCTAACGCCACTGGAATTCGGACCATTCGCTCGTTCGACTTTCCGCGGGCTCGCGCCGCTTCCTTGGTTCCGGCGCACCCCGACGCCGGCCAGGCGCCACCTGATGTCCGCCAATTGGTCGCGGACTGCCGACCCTTCCGGGTGGATGACGTTGTCATTCTGATTTCGGAATCGGATTGTGGCTCCGCTCTCGCGCTTGCCGCCGCCCTGTCAGACCTGCCAGTGGACGTTCACGTCGTGCTTGTTGGGTCCATCGATCTGATGGCCGTGTCGCGTAGCACCCAGTTCGGCAACATGGTGACGATGCGGATATTCCAATCTCCGCTCACTCCTTTCAGCCGAGCAATCAAAAGGGGAGTCGACATCGCCGTTGCAAGCGCGGGCCTTGTTCTGACCAGCATTCTATTCGTGATCGTTCCG
>NZ_JBFUES010000351.1:0-6907 GCF_056403875.1 Bradyrhizobium sp. P2_E8 | reverse complement strand
CCACCTACGCCGACCTCGACCGGCAGAGCGACCGCTTCGCGGCGCTGTTGCAGGCCAAGGGCGTGCGCAAGGGCGATCGCGTCGCCGTCTTCCTGCCGAACTGCCCGCAATTCCACATCGTGTTCTTCGGCATCCTGAAGCTCGGCGCGGTCCATGTCCCCGTCAGTCCGCTGTCGCGCGCGTTCGAGCTGTCCTACGAGCTGAACGACACCGAGGCCGATGTGATCGTGGCGCTGGACCAGCTCATCCCCGTCGTCGAGCAGGTGCGGGGCGAGGTGCGGCTGCGCGAGATCATCGTCACCAGCTTTGCCGATGTCGTGCCGGCATCGCCCGCATTTCCCGCACCGGACTCGATCCGCGCGCCGCGCATCGCAGTCGCAGGCGCGACCGATCTGCTGCCGGCGCTTGCCGCGCTGCCCGCGCCTGCGCCGCTGCCGCCGCCCGGCCTCGACGAGGTCGCCGCGCTGAACTACACCGGCGGCACCACCGGCATGCCGAAGGGCTGCGTCCATACCCATCGCGACATGGTCTACACCGCCGCCGCCAATTACGGCATCTCGGTCCTGTCGGACGAGAGCAGCGTGTTCCTGTCGTTCTTTCCGGAGTTCTGGATCGCGGGTGAGAACCTTGGCCTGATCTTCCCGCTGTTTTCCGGCGCGACGCTGGTGCTGCTGGCGCGCTGGGACGCCGTCGGCGCGATGGCCGCGATCGACAAGTACAAGGTCACGATCACCGCGATGCCGGTCGACGGCGCGGTGGAGCTGATGGACCATCCGCGCTGGAGCGAGTTCGACCTGTCCTCCTTGAAGCAGGTGCGTGTCGTCTCCTTCGTCAAGAAGCTCAACGCGGGCTATCGCAGGCGCTGGAAGGATCTCACCGGCACGATCCTGATGGAGGCGGCCTGGGGCATGACCGAGACCCACACCTCCAACACCTTCACATCAGGCTTTCAGGACGACGATTTCGATCTCAACAATCAGCCGATCTTCGTCGGCCTGCCCGTCCCCGGCGCCGAGTTCAAGATCACCGATTTCGAGACCGGCGCGCTGCTGCCGCTCGGTGCCGAAGGCGAGATCCGGGTGCGGACGCCGTCGCTACTCAAGAGCTACTGGAACAAGCCGGAGGCGACAGCGGAGTCGCTCGTTGACGGCTGGCTGCGCACCGGCGACATCGGCAGCATCGACAAGGACGGCTTCCTGCACTTCCTCGGCCGCCGCAAGGAGATGCTGAAGGTCAAGGGCATGAGCGTTTTCCCGCCGGAGATCGAGGCGCTGCTGGGACAGCATCCGAAAGTGCTGGGCTCGGGCGTGGTCGGACGCGACGATCCCGACAAGGGGCAGRTGCCGGTGGCCTATATCCAGCTCAAGCCGGAGGCGGTGGGTACCATCTCGGCGGAGAGCCTGCGCGCCTGGTGCGCCGAGCGCATGGCCGTCTACAAGGTCCCGGAGATCCGCATCATTGCAGCCCTGCCCCTGACGGCGACGGGTAAGGTGAAGAAGCAGGACCTCGATCCAAATCTGCCTGCCGAAGTCTGAGTGAGAGACATCATGTCGTTCAAGAAACTCCTGATCGCCAATCGCGGCGAGATCGCCATCCGCATCGCGCGCGCGGCGGCCGATGCCGGCATCGCGACGGTTGCGATCCACCCAGCGGACGACGCGCTGTCGCTGCATGTGCGTGTCGCCGACGAGGCGGTCGAAATCCCCGGCCGCGGCGCGCGGGCCTATCTCGACATCGAGGCGGTGGTGACGGCGGCGAAGGGTGCYGGCTGCGATGCGGTGCATCCCGGCTATGGCTTCCTCAGCGAGAACGCGGCGTTCGCCAGGGCTTGCGGCGGCGCGAGCATTGTTTTCGTCGGGCCGAAGGTCGCGGCGCTCGAGCTGTTCGGCGACAAGGTCGCGGCGCGGCAATTGGCAAAGCGCTGCGGCGTGCCGATCATCGCCGGCACCAGCGGACCGTCGTCGCTCGAGGAGATCACGGCGTTCTTCACGTCGCTTGGCAGCAACGCGGCGATCGTGATCAAGGCGATGGCCGGCGGCGGTGGCCGCGGCATGCGCGTGGTCGAGAGCGCGGCCGACCTCGCGGAAGCCTATGCGCGCTGCCAGTCCGAGGCCAAGGCTGCGTTCGGCTTCGACGGCGTCTATGCCGAGCGGCTGATCCGCCAGGCGCGCCATATCGAGGTGCAGATCATCGGCGACCGCCACGGCGCGATCTCTCATCTTTGGGAACGCGAATGCACCATCCAGCGCCGGCACCAGAAGCTGATCGAGGTGGCGCCGAGCCCGTCGCTGAGCGAGCCCTTGCGTGGTCGCATCATCGAGGCGGCGAAGCAACTCGCGACCGCCGCGGCTTACGACAATCTCGGTACCTTCGAGTTCCTGGTCGACGGCACGGCGGAGGACAGCTTTGCCTTCATCGAGGCCAATCCGCGGCTCCAGGTCGAACACACCGTGACGGAAGCGGTGCTCGGCCTCGACCTCGTCCGCGCCCAGCTTGCGGTCGCCGCAGGCAGCACGCTGGCCTCGCTCGACCTTGCGCAAGGATCGATCCCGAAGCCGCGCGGCTACGCCATGCAGCTCCGCGTCAACATGGAGACGCTGGACGAGACAGGCGCGACGCATCCGACCGGCGGCGTGCTCGCCGTGTTCGAGCCGCCGTCGGGGCCCGGCGTCCGCGTCGATAGCTTTGGTTATGCGGGCTACAAGACCAGCGCGGCCTTCGACTCGCTGCTCGCAAAGGTCATCGTGCATACGCCGGGCGAGGCCTGGCATGACGTGGTCGCCAAGGCTTCGCGCGCCTTGCGAGAATTCCGGATCGACGGCGTCGTCACCAACATCGCCTTTCTCCAGGCGGTACTCGCGCATCCCGATTTCAGGACCAATCGCATCGCGACCGATTTCATCGACCGCAACATTGCGAAGCTCGTCGAGGCGGCCGATGGTGCGGCCAAGCCGCTCTACTTTGCCGCGACCGAGCGAAGCGGCGTTCACGGCACCGAGGCCCAAGTCGTGCAGGTCGTGCCTGAAGGCACGGTGATGGTCGCGGCACCCTTGCAGGGAACCATCGTCACCATCCAGGTGAAGGAAGGCGAGGTCGTGCGCCCCGGCCAGCAGCTCGCCGTGATCGAGTCCATGAAGATGGAACATCTCGTCATGGYCGAGCAGGGCGGCCGCGTGATGAAGCTCGTCGCCGGCGACGGCGTCACGCTGATGCATGGCGAACCGATCATGTATATCGAGCCGCTCGACGTCGCGGCCGATCATTCCGCGGCGGAGACCGATGTCGATCTCGACCATATCCGCCCCGACCTCGCCGAGCTGATCGCGCGACAGGCCAACACGTTCGATGCGAACCGGCCGGCCTCGGTCGAGCGGCGCCGCAACACCAATCAGCGCACCGCGCGCGAGAATGTCACCCAACTCGTCGACGACGGCTCCTTCATGGAGTACGGCAGCCTCGCGATTGCGGCGCAGCGCCGCCGGCGCAAGCTCGATGATCTCATCAAGAACACGCCGGCCGACGGCCTCGTGATGGGCGTTGCGACCGTCAATGCGGAGCATTTCGGCCCGGAGGGCGCGCGCTGCATCGTCGTGGCCTACGACTACACCGTGCTCGCGGGCACGCAGGGCCACATGAACCACAAGAAGATCGACCGCATGCTGACATTGGCGGAAGATTGGCGCGTGCCGCTGGTGTTCTACGCCGAGGGCGGCGGTGGCCGGCCCGGCGACACCGACCGGCTCGGCATGACAGGTCTCGACGGCCCGTCCTTCGTGCAGTTCGCAAGGCTCTCCGGCCTTGTGCCTGTGATCGGCGTCGTCTCCGGCTATTGCTTTGCCGGCAATGCCGCGATGCTCGGCTGCTGCGACGTGATCATCGCGACCAAGAACGCCTCGATCGGCATGGGCGGCCCCGCCATGATCGAGGGCGGTGGTCTCGGCGTCTATCATCCGGCCGAGGTCGGCCCGGTCTCGTTCCAGTCGCCGAACGGCGTGATCGACATCCTCGTCGAGGACGAGGAGGAGGCGACGTCCGTTGCGCAGAAATACCTGTCCTATTTCCAGGGCGCGGTGACGGAGTGGCAAGCCGCCGACCAGCGCCTGCTCCGCCGCGCCATCCCCGAGAACCGCCTGCGCGTCTACGACATTCGCAGCGTGATCGATCTCGTCGCCGACAAGGATTCCGTGCTGGAGCTGCGCCGCGACTACGGCGTCGGCATGATCACCGCGCTGATCCGCATCGAAGGCAAGCCGTTCGGCCTGATCGCCAACAACCCGCGCCATCTCGGCGGCGCCATCGATGCCGATGCCGGCGACAAGGCTGCGCGCTTCCTCCAGCTGTGCGACGCCTTCGATCTGCCGATCGTCTCGCTCTGCGACACGCCCGGCTTCATGGTCGGTCCGGAAGCGGAGAAGACCGCGATCGTGCGCCACGTCTCGCGCATGTTCGTGACCGGCGCTAGCCTCACCGTGCCGCTGTTCGGCATCGTGCTGCGCAAGGGCTATGGGCTGGGCGCGCAGTCGATGATCGGCGGCGGCTTCCATGCCTCGTTCTTCACCGCGGCCTGGCCGACGGGCGAATTCGGCGGCATGGGCCTCGAAGGCTATGTCCGCCTCGGCTTCCGCAAGGAGATGGAGGCGATCGCCGATCCCGAAGAGCGCGAGACCTATTACCGCAACAAGGTCGCCGAGCTCTACGCCAACGGCAAGGCTGTCTCGATCGCATCCGTGTTCGAGATCGACAACGTCATCGACCCCGCGGAGACGCGGCGTTGGATCATGGCGGGGCTTAGGTCAGTGCCGAAGCCCGAGCCGAGGACGACGAAGAAGCGGCCCTGTATCGATACGTGGTGAGGGCGGTGCAGCAATTTTTGATTGCGCTCCGCCTTTCCGGTTCCCGATTGACATCCCCACCCGTGCTGCCAGACTTTGCACAATAATACAGGGTGGAGACGTCCGCGATGGCCAGCCTTTCGGCCTCGAACCATGTCGCCCGTGTCTTGTCCGTCGCCAATCACGTGGCCGACGTCGATGCCTCTTCGCGGATTGCCAATTCCTGGCGGYGCTGCCTGATCGGCCACAAGCTCGATCCCGCCCGCCAGGGCCCGCCGCAGACGCTTACCGAGGCAGAGATCCGGCAGGTCGCCGAGCCGATGGAGGAGACGATCCGGCTCGCAACGCCCGAGCTCGACGACCTCGCCCGCGTGCTGCGCGACGCCGGCTACTGCGTGAATCTGGCCGATGTAAACGCGACCATGCTGTTCAGCCGGCTTCCGGGCGAAGCCGATGCCAGGATGTTTCTGGACTGGAAGATCTACACCGGCTCGAACTTCGCCGAGACTTGTGAGGGCACCAACGGGCTCGGCACCGCACTCGCCGAGCAGAAGCCGATCCTGGTGCATCGCGACGAGCATTTTCGTGCGCAGTGGCACATGTTCTCCTGCGCCGTGGCGCCGCTGTTCGACCAGGCCGGGCGGCTCGCCGGTGCCATCAACATCACCTCCTGCCGCGAGGATCTCGAACGCGCCGCGCATCAGCTCGCGCTCGCGGTGACCATGGAGGCGACGCGGCGGATGGAGGGCGCGATCTTCCGCGGCCATTTCCGCAACGCCTGGATCGCGACGGTGCCGGGTGACGGCGGCAGCGGCCTGCTCGCCTATGACGACGACCGCCGCATCGTCGGCGCCTGTCGTTCCGCGCGTGCGCTGCTCGGCCTCACCGACGGCATGATCGCATCGGGTATCGACCTGTCGCGTTACATCAAGTTCGATCATCACGGCGCGCGCAGTGCGGACGATGTTGTTGACCTGCGCCGCGCCGATGGCAGTCCGTTGGGCCAGGGCCATGTCGCTCCGCCGCTGCGCGCGAGATCACACGCTCCGCGCCGCGATGCGCCTGTCGATCGCTTCGATGCTCTGAGCCGGCTCGCCGGCCGCGATCCCGGCCTGATCAGAAGCGTGAAGCGGCTCCGGAGCATCGGCGATCACAATCTGCCGGTGCTGCTGCATGGCGAGACCGGCGTCGGCAAGGACGTGTTCGCGCGCGCCATTCACGCCGCCAGCAACCGCGCGCGCAACCACTACGTCGCGCTGAACTGCGCGGCGATGCCGGAGAGCCTGATCGATGCCGAACTGTTCGGCTACGAGGCCGGGGCCTTCACCGGCGCGCGGCGCGAGGGCTCGAAGGGCCTGATCGTGCAGGCCGACGGCGGCACGCTGTTCCTCGACGAGATCGGCGACATGCCGATCGCGCTGCAGACGCGCCTCTTGCGCGTGCTGGAAAACCGCGAGGTCTGGCCGCTCGGCGCGCTCAAGCCGGTGCCGGTCGACATCCGCCTGATCAGCGCCACCCATCGCGATCTCGCCCGCATGGCGGAGGAGGGCGCCTTCCGCGCCGATCTCTATTTTCGTCTCCGCGGCATGGAGGTGAAGCTGCCGAGCTTGCGCGAACGCGCCGACCGCGACGACATCATTCGCCAGATCGCACGCGAGGAAGCGCCCAATTGCCGCCTGTCGGACGAAGCCTGGGCGTTGCTCTCGGCCTATCACTATCCCGGCAACATGCGCCAGCTCCGACATGTGCTGCGGCTTGCCGGCTGCACCGCGGAGAACGGCGTCATCGCCGATGCCGATCTCGATCTGCCGCCGTTCGGCGGCCGTGCGGCGGAACCGGACCTCGCTGCGGCCGAGCGCGCGACGATCGTCGAGGCGCTGCGCAAGCACGGCGGCCGCGTGACAGAAGCGGCGCGTGCGCTGAAGCTCAGCCGCGCCACGCTGTATCGCAAGATCAAGCAGCTGAAGATCGAGACCGCGCAGTAGCGTCGAGGAGCGAGTCCCAGGCTTCGCCTCTCCCCGCTTGCGGGGAGAGGCCGACGCGCGAAGCGCGGCGGGTGAGGGGGACTCTCCGCG